>JBBQWB010000003.1:0-76066 GCA_038210985.1 Bacteroidales bacterium | reverse complement strand
TTTTGCACAATAACAGAAACTCTATCGGCATAATCCATACTTAAATCAAATTATCCTATGGACTAATTTGATTTAAGTATTGGTATTACAATTCAATCAAAGCAAAGGGAAAAATGGCCAACTATATCAGTTGATATTACTTTGCAAAAAGTATAGAGACAAGGATACTGGTAAGCCCAAAACGGAAGTCGTTTTAAATTTATCAAAACTTGATTTAGACAATAAAACCATAACCATTTTTAAAACAGCGATAAGCAAAACAAAAGGGGTTCTTGTTGATAGTGACGATATTAAAATCAACAAAACAATTGACTTTGGTTTTATTCACCTTCTTTTAACAACAATGTTTCGGTTACGAATAACCGAAACATTAGAAAAAGCATACGGTTCAAAAACAAACATTATCAAATTAATGATAATAGGAAAAATTGTAACCCAAGGCAGTAAACTGCACATTTACAATTGGATAAAACGCAACAGCTATGTTTCTGAACGCTTAGGTATTGATATAGAAACCCTCAAACTAGATGACCTTTATTTTGAATTAGGGGAATTTAGCAGGATGCAAACAAAAATTGAAAAGAAATGGAATCTATATCACAGTAAACGACATAAAGACATATACTTATATGACATAACCAGCAGTTATTTTGAAGGAACTGAAAATGCTCTTTCAGCTTTTGGATACAACAGAGATGGAAAAAAAGGAAAGAAACAAATAACAATAGGTCTCATTACTGACAGCGAAGGTTTTCCTTTAAAAATACAAGTTTTTGAAGGAAATGAGATTGATTATAAAACAGCAAATGAGCAATTAAAAGCTATAAAAGAACAATTTGGTGCAGAATCTATTGTTTTGGTAGGAGATAGAGGGATGCGTATCCGATTAAATTTAGAAGAATTATCGGAAAGCGAAAAGCAGAATATCTCATACATTAGTGCCTTAGCAAATAGCGAAATAAGGGCGTTAATAAATGACAATGTTATTCAGTTGGAATTATTTTCGAAAGAGTTAGTTGAAATTGAAGATGGTGGTGTTAGGTATATATTATGCAATAACCCAATTTTGCAAAAAGAGAAAAATCAAACAAGAGAATCTTTGAAATCAAGACTTGAACAAGAAATATCATCCATAAAAAAATCATGGGATAAGCGCCATGAGCAAAATTTAAAGAACATTGAAAAAATAAAAAAATAACATAAAAACAATAAACTTGTTACCGTTTTTACGGAGAAAAAACTTGACAACTACAAATTAAAGTGAGCGAATTGGAGATTGGACATAAACTAAAGAAAATTCTTGTACCAGAATTAAATGTGATTCAACGTGAAATACCAAATTTATTTAATATTAAAATAGAAGATATTATGACCGTGTAGCAACAGAACCATGAAAAATATCCGTTACAAACCCTGTCAAACCTCAATTTCTTCAAGTAAGTTCCGTTAAAAACCAGTCTTTACGTGATGTGAGGAATAAAAGTCAAAAACAAAAAGCTAAAGAGCTTATCGAGGATTTTTTTAACTGGTTTAGCAAAAAACAAAAAAAACAATTTACGGATTGTAAAGTGCTTTTTTGTGATCCCACCAAGAATCGAACTTGGATTTAAAGTTTAGGAAACTTTCGTTCTATCCATTGAACTATGGGACCATTATGGCTGCAAAGATAATAAACTACTGATTCATATTATTAGATGGGTGAAAATATTTCGTTTTAGATTTCACATTCTACTTCGTTTCATTACCAACAACAAATCTATGGCACAATGAGGAAACTTTGGAGACACAAAATAGATAAACATAAAGAAGCTAAAGCATCTAATAACATTTGCTTAGAAAACTAAATAAAACTTTAAGTCGTTTCTTAATAAATTAGCGACAATTTACCCACAAATATATGTCGTTTGTTCAAATTGTCGTAAATAACAATTCGATAAACGTAAGTTGCAATAACATTATTTTCGATATCGCTACCTTTAATAGTGCCATCCCATTGCTGATAATAATCGTATGTTTCAAACACTAATTGTCCCCATCTGTCGTAGATTTTCATTTCATAATTGCGTAGAATAAATCCAACAGCTCGAGGTCCAAAACGATCGTTTTTACCATCTTCATTTGGAGTAAATGCATTAGGAATCCAAATACCAAAATCAACATCAATTATAACGACTCCCCATGCTGTATCGATACAGCCATGATTATCGGTAACAACCATAAATACATCATATTCGCCCGTATTTTGATAAATATGTACTGGATTTTGCACATTATCGGTAAATCCATCTCCAAAATGCCATTTCCAAATTACAATCTCAGGATCTGTAATATCTGTAAATCGGATAGTAGCGTTACTTAAAGTAGCAAGTGGAGGGGTTAATGTAAATGCAGCATCTGGTCCAGGGATTCCAATAATTAGGATGGAATCCATAATGGTACAATATCCATCGTTAATAGCCACGGTATATATACCTGGGAAAAGACCAGTTGCAGATTCAATGTTTTGAGCTGGCTCGGTATTCCATATGTATGAATATATACCCGAACCACCTTGAACAAATGCTGTAACTTTACCAGAACCAATAATACAAGTGTCCATCAAAATATTTGTAAATAGGGATGTTGGTTTTTCGTGATTAATAATAGACCAAGTAGCCGTTGCAGTGCAATTATGAACATCGGTAATGGTTACAGTATATGAGCCACCAATTAAATTGGATGCAGTTTGAGAATGCTGAACCGGAATTGTGCTCCAGCTATAAGTAAATGGAGCTGTACCACCTGTATAATTTACTTGAATCGACCCATTATGGGCATCGCAAAGCTCGTCTTGAGCAGTAAACCCATCGATTGTTGGAGCTGGAAAATTAACGATTGTAACACTTGATGTAGCAGAACAATTATTAGTATCCCTAATAGTTACATTATATGTTCCTGAGGTAAGGTTACTTATGGTAGCAGTTGTTTGCGGAGGAACAGTACTCCAAGTTATTCCAATTGCACCATTTCCACCAGTATATTGAACCGTAGCACTACCATTCATTCCTGTACATGTTTCATCGGTTTTAATAATTTGAGATACTTGAGGTCCCGCTAAATTTTGTATTGTAAAACTTGACGTAATTGTACAACCTGTTCCATCTGTTACCGTAACAATATAAGTACCCTGAGCTAAACCAGTTGCTGTAGCAGTAGTTTGGGGAGGTGTAGTATTCCACGAATAAGAAACTGGAGCAGTGCCTCCAGATACCGTTATGGATGCCCGACCATTGCTTTGACCGCAAGTTGCATGCTGTCTATTAGTGTTTGTGATACTTGGTCCAGAAACATTTTGAACAGTATATGAAGCTGTAGTGGTACAATTATTTTCGTCGGTTATGGTAACAGTATATGATCCAGCAGAAATATTTGATAAATTTTGTGAACTTTGAGTAGGAGTTGTACTCCATGCATAGGTTATGCCCCCAGGCGAATTTACCACTATGCTAATTGAACCATTAGACTGGCTACACGAAGCATTTTGAATGGAAGAATTAGAAACTGTTGGTCCTGCAACGTTAATTACACTAAACGATTGAGTTGTGGTACATGAGTTTGCATCGGTAACAGTAACTGTGTATGAGCCAGCTGCAAGATTTGAAATTGTAGTTCCTGTTTGAACTGGTGTAGTACTCCATGCTTGAGTTACAAGAGCTGCTCCACCAGTAACTGTTATTTGAATACTTCCATTAGATGCTCCACATAAAGCATCTGTAATTACTGGGGAAGTTATTTGAGGACCAGGATTATTATTTATAGTATATGTAGCTGTGGTTGTACAACTATTTGCATCCGAAATAGTAACCGTGTAAGAACCTGGCAATAAATTAGAGATGGTGTTTCCAGATTGAGCTGGTGTTGTATTCCAAGTTGTAGTTAAAGGTGCAGTTCCTGAATTTGGATAGATAGTTATAGCTCCATTTGCCAAACCACATTGAGATTGAGTTATATCTTGGTCTGTAATTGTTGGTCCGGAATTAAATGCAACGGTAGCGCTTAAAGTGCTTGTGCACGAACTCGCATCAGTAACAGTAACCGTATATGTTCCAGCAGGCAAATTACTTGCAGTTTGACCATTTTGCACAGGAGTAGTTGACCATGCGTATCCATATGGAGTAGTTCCTCCAGTAACATTAGCAGTTAATGAACCATTATTATCAGTACAACTTGCATTTACAACGGTAATACTATTAATTGTTGGACCAGCACTATTTGCAATGGTAACACTAGCAGTTCCAGGGCAATTATTAGCGTCATTTACAGTAACAGTATAAGAGCCTGGAGCTAAACCTGTTGCTATAGAATCCGTTTGAGCTGGTGTTGTACTCCAAGTATATGTATATGGAGGAGTTCCAACTGGAGTAGCAGTAGCTGTTCCGTTTGACAAGCCACAAATTGCTGGTGTATTTGATGTTGCAATTGTTGGAGGATTTCCAGCAACTAAAGTTACGCTGCAAATAGAGAAGCAAGCACCATCCTGTACCGTAACAGTATAAGTACCAGCACCTAAATTTGTTATTGAAGTTCCGTTTTGAACAGGTGTAGTACCCCAAGTATATGTATATGTACCCGAACCACCGTTTCCAACTACAGTTATAGCACCATTACTTGCACCACAATCTGGATCAACTGTGTTTACAACACTACAAAAAACTTGGTTTATATAAAAATCAAAAGTAGCATTGTTGGCGACGTTACCACAAGCATCGGAAATAGGTTCAACCAATGATATAGCATAAGTACCACCTGATGTAATCGCAGGAGATACGGTTAACACAAATACGTTTTCACTTGCACCTCCTTGCGAGCATGCTAATCCCGAAACCGAAGTTACTGTAATTACATTTCCTCCAGCATCAACAATATGAAAATCGGATGGATTTACAGAGTTACAAAGTACATTTTCGGAAAAATACACTGTTATGGTTGTTGCTCCGCAAGCAACGTTTGAATTAATACCTGTAAACGAAGGAGGTGTTACGTCAAATATAGTAGCGGCAGAGTTAGTAAAATTAAGATTATATCCAGAACTTGATGAGGAGTAATTACTTACATTTAAATAATATATTTCACCAACACTACCCCATATTCTTGGATTATTGGGAATTGGTCCCGAGCCGTAACAATCAGTATTAGAGTTATTGGACAAACTATTGGCACCAGTTTGATTTCCAAGGTCAGCCGACCAATTACAACTTACTTCCATACTTGGCAATAACGAAGTGTTCGTCAAATCACTACAACCATGGGTAGCTAAATTAAATAATGCCCAGTCATAATCATCTGATGAACTAATAGGTTGAATTCGAAAATCTATCCACCCAGCAGTTTGCACTTGAAATGTGTACCATACAGAGTTTCTCTCACCAGCCGACATACATGTGGTTGGGCAAGATAACCCACTAGGAATGTCATTTACAGCACCTACACCCGAATATGAATTTGGTTGATAATACGTACTTTGGCAAACTGCAATTGCTCCCAAACAGTCCTGATTATTTTGCGAAAAAAGCACATTTGTATATATTAATAAAAATATGCTTAAACTGATAAAACGAAGTACTTTATTATCCATTGTAAAATATAATATTGTAAAGTAAATTTAAGACAATCTTTTAAAACTTGAAGTTGCTCTGTAAAGCCTATTTAAAGTATTTCTAAATTATAAAAATAATTTTCCTATTAAATTTAACGAATTAATTAAAATTCAGTTTCGCAAATCTAAGAAAAAAAATAATATTAAAAACAATAAAATAAAAAACGATAACTTTGCAAAAAATTCTACAAATAAAAAAATATGAAATCTAAAAAAATAATACTGATTATCTGGTGTTTTGCATTTTCGCAATTCTCTTTTTCTGAAAATTTTACACCAAATGAACCGAAATTATTTGTATATTATTTTCATGCTACATCGCGTTGTCCAATCGATTTAGCCATTGAAAAAACAGCAGAAGAAACCGTTAAAAAATATTTTCAAAATGAATTAAAAAATCAAACAATTTTATTTCAATCTATTGATTACGACGATAATTACAATCGTGAATTAGTTATTAAATACAAACCTTTTGGATCGTCATTAATGTTAATTGATGCCAACAACACCTCTTCCATAAAAGATTTTACCGATTTTGCATATAAAAATGTGGAAGAACACCCCGAAAAGTTAACCGAATTGTTAGTTAAAGAGATAAAAACATATATTGAATAGATAAAATAAAATCTTTAAAAAAAAAATTGTAGGTTTGTAATTCGAAAACCAATAAATAAAAAAATATGATACGAAAAAAAATTACGGCAATAGCTATTTTAGGAATGATATTTACATTTCAAACAGCTAATGCTTGCACAAACTTCATGGTTACAAAGGGAGCTTCTAAAACTGGTGCAACCTATGTTACTTATTCCGCCGATTCTCATTCTTTATATGGTGAGCTTTATTATCGACCAGCAGCAGAATATCCTGAAAACGCAATGTTTGACATTTACGAATGGGATACTGGCAAATATTTAGGAAAAATCAAACAAGTTAGAAAAACCCATTTAGTTGTTGGCAACATGAACGAATATCAGGTTACAATTGGAGAAACCACTTATGGCGGAAGAAATGAGTTAGTAGATTCTACTGGCATCATAGATTATGGCAGTTTGATTTATATCACTTTACAGCGAGCAAAAACTGCACGAGAAGCTATTACTATTATGACATCATTACTTAATGAATATGGATATAGTAGTTCTGGAGAATCCTTTTCAATTGCCGATCCAAATGAAGTTTGGATTTTAGAAATTATCGGCAAAGGTTCTCCTATTTATGACAAAAACGGAAAATTAGACACTAAAAAATATACCAAAGGTGCTGTTTGGGTTGCTCGTAAAATTCCAGACGGATATATTTCGGGACATGCAAATCATGCACGTATTACAACCTTCCCTTTAAACGACCCCGAAAACTGCTTGTATTCTAAAGACGTGATAACGTTTGCACGCGAACGCGGTTATTTTAATGGCAAAAACGAAGATTTCAGTTTTGCAGACACCTATGCACCATTAGATTTTGGAGCTTTACGCTTTTGCGAAGCTCGAGTTTGGGCTGGTTTTCGCAAAGTTTGTAAAGATGCCGACAAATATTTTCCATACATAAACGGGGATGATTTAATAAACCGCTTACCTCTTTGGATGAAACCCGACCAAAAGCTTTCACTTGACGATGTAAAAAGCATGATGAGAGATCATTACACAGGAACACCATATGATATGACTACTGACGTTGGTGCTGGTCCTTATGCTGCACCTTACCGCTGGAGACCAATGACATGGAAAGTGGACGGAGTAGATTATGTGCACGAAAGAGCAATTTCTACTCAACAAACTGGATTCTCGTTTGTAGCCGAAATGCGTCATTGGTTACCTAATCATATTGGTGGTGTTAATTGGTTTGGCGTGGACGACACTTATCTTACTGTATATGTGCCAATGTATTGCGGAATTAATAAAGCTCCAAAGTCATTTGAAGTAGGTAATGGAAGTATGACAAAATTTACTTTTGACGCCGCTTTTTGGGTATTTAATTGGGTTTCAAATCAAGCTTATGCAAGATGGAGCGACATGATTGTGGACATTCAAAAAGTTCAAAAAGAACTTGAAAATAAATTTCTTACTGATGTACAATCGTTTGACAAAGAAGTTGCTGAAGTATATAAAACCGACCCAACACGTGCACGTATTATGATGACCGATTTTTCGAGCAAACGTGCTGATTTAACAACCTTAAGATGGAAACAGTTGGGTGAGTTTTTAATGGTAAAATACTTGGATGGAAATGTAAAAAAAGAGGTGAACGGAAAATTTTTGGATAATGGAACTGGCGTGGTTGAGCCCGAACATCCTGCTTATCCCGAAAGTTGGTACCGCCGAATTGTTAAAGAACATGGCGAAAAAATTAAATTAAAAAAATTAAATTAAAAAAAAGAGGTCGAAAAATTCGACCTCTTTTTTTTATTATTTTAACGCCAATATCCCAGGCAATTCTTTTCCTTCAAGATACTCGAGCATTGCACCACCTCCTGTTGAAACAAAAGATATTTGGTCGGCTAAGTTATACATGTTTATTGCTGCAACCGAATCGCCACCACCAACCAATGAATATGACCCACTAATTGTTGCACTGGAAACAGCAATGGCAATGGCTTTTGTTCCTTGTTTAAAATTTGGTAATTCAAACACTCCCATAGGACCATTCCAAAGTATTGTTTCGGATTTATTAATTAATTCAGCATAGCGTCGACGGGTGCGTTTGCCAATATCTAAACCCATCCAATTTTCTTCAATATTATCGGCTTCCATCTCTTTAATACTTGCTTCGTTTGAAAAACCATCGGCAGCAATTACATCGGTTGGAAATAAAATATTTACTCCTTTTAACATTGCTTCTTGTACAATGTATTTTGCATCTTCTATTTTACTCTCTTCATATAATGAATTTCCAATATTTCCACCTAAAGCCTTAATAAAAGTAAAAGCCATTCCACCACCAATAATTAGATTATCCACTTTATTAAGTAAATTTTTAATGATACTCAATTTTGAGGAAATTTTGGCACCACCAATTATAGCAGTAAATGGAGCTCTGGATTCTTTTAAAATATGATTTAGATTTTTAATTTCATTAGCCATCAATAAACCAACATACTTTTTATCTGGAAAATATTTTGCAATAACTGCAGTTGTCATGTGATTACGATGTGCAGTAGCAAATGCATCGTTAACGTAGCAATCGCCTAATGATGCAATTCTTTTGGCAAATATTTCATCACCAGCCTCTTCTTCTGGATAAAATCGCATATTTTCGAGTAAAGCAACTTCTCCAGGTTGTAACTCAGCCGCCACTTTTTCAGTCTTTTCACCAAATAAATCTCGGGTAAAAATAACCTTGCGATTTAAATGTTTAGAAATCACCGGAACAATAGGTGTTAATGAATAATCGTCCTCGTATCCTCCCTTTGGACGACCTAAATGCGACATCAATATAACAGAACCACCATCGTCTAAAATTTTATTAATGGTTGGTATCGACTCCGAAATACGAGTTTCATCCGTTACTTGTCGATTGTGATTTAAGGGAGCATTATAATCCACCCTAACTAAAACCTTTTTACCTTTAAAATTAACATCTGCTACAGATTTCATATTATTGTTTTATTTGTTTTCCTTGATGAAAATAAAAAGTCCTACTAATCTTTGATTTTTACAAAATTATTAAAATTTTTGATGTTAAAACCATTTCTAAAAAATGTATACGACAAATAAATTTTTGAGTTTCAATAAAAAAACACAATCTATTGTTAAGCATTGTCATCAGATGCTTACCTTTGCAATATTGAAATTAGTTTATAATGAATAAAACGATTGTAGTTCACATTGGAAATTGTAAAATAGGTAAAAATCAACCTATTCGAGTTCAATCGATGACTAACACCGATACCTTAAACATTGAATCTACCTTAAATCAGATAATTCTTTTAGCTAAAACAGGATGTGAAATAATTAGAATTACCGTTCCTGGTTTATCGGAAGTAAAATCTTTAAATGAAATTTATCAAAGATTTCGAGCTCTAGGATATTCACAACCATTGGTTGCCGATGTACATTTTAACCCAAAAGTAGCCGAAGAAATTGCAAAAACTGTCGAAAAAGTCAGAATCAACCCTGGTAATTATGTGGATAAAAAACAAACAATATTAAAAACATATACCGAAGTTGAATATCAGGAAGAGCTTGACCGAATAGCTTTTCGATTAAAACCGTTAATCGAAATTTGCATAAAACATAACACTGTTATTCGAATTGGTGTTAACCATGGCTCTTTATCCGACCGAATTATCCATAAATATGGCAATACTGCTATGGGAATGGCGATGTCGGCATTTGAGTTTTCGAAAATATTTCACGATGAAGGATTTCATAACATTGTTCTATCCCTTAAATCGAGCGATGTAAAAACGATGGTTTATGCCACTCGATTATTTGTAAAAATGATGCATAAAAATTCGATGTTTTATCCCATTCACCTTGGCGTTACCGAAGCTGGTGAAGGAGAAGACGGAAGAATAAAATCGGCAGTAGGAATTGGCACTCTTTTGCTAAACGAAATTGGAAATACCGTTCGTGTTTCATTAACCGAATCGCCCGAAAAAGAAATTCCAGTGGCAAAAAGCATTATAGCTATTGCAGAAGATTTGAAAATTAAAAATCCTAAAAAATATTTTTCTAAAACCATTCATTTTAAACGTCGAAAATCAAAGATCGTTAAAAATATTGGAGGCGATAATCATGTTGCTATTTTAAATCAAGAATTTTGTTCAAATGAAAGCAATTCGATTATGTATAATTCTGAAATTGAAGCAACACGCAAATTTGAGGATAAAATTATTATATTCGTCTTATCTACAGATAATTACATAACTGACCTTTATCGTTTTGTTCAAAATAAAAACAATCTGAATCCAATAATAATTTCAAAAGAATATACCGAAACAAACATAAATGAATACATGTTAAAAGCATCCATTGAATTTGGAAGCCTATTGATAGAAGGAATAATAGACGGAATTAGAATTTCAAATTCAAATTTTTCGAAAGAAGTTAATATCACTTTAGCCGAAAACATCTTACAAGCATGCGGTATTCGACATTTTAAAGCCGAAATTGTCTCCTGTCCATCCTGCGGCAGGACTCAATTTAATATCGAAAAATTATTAACGGAAGTAAAATCGGCAGTTTCGCATTTAAAAGATTTGAAAATTGGTGTAATGGGTTGCGTGGTAAATGGTCCTGGCGAAATGGCAGATGCAGATTATGGTTTAGTTGGAGCAGGAAAGAATAAAGTTTGGCTTTATAAAGGTCAGAATGTGATTCAAAAAAACATTGAGCAAAATGAAGCTTTGGATGTGCTCATTCAATTTTTAAAAACCGAAAACAAATGGTCTGATAAAAATATCTCTTCTACAAATACATAAACATTACAATTGTGTCATTCATATAATTAGAACCAGGATACTTGTCGGTATAATCAATGTTTAGCCAATATTTTCCGTTATCTTCTCTAAAATTAATTACTTTACCCTCACTTTCTTCGTAAAACAAGGTTCTGATTGCACTAACATATACATTAAACAAAGCCTCATCTCCGCAAAAAAGTTCGGGATAAATATGCCTTGGAGCCAAAACAAGCCTTACGTTTCCACCAATTGATTTAATGGTTGACGCAAGTAATATCGAATGATCGTCGCAATCGCCACCCATGGTTTTCATTGTTTCCAAAGGACTAGCTAAATAATCGAAACCAGTAGGATCACGAACATATTTAAAATTTTGTTTAATGTATTTTATCAATGAAAATTCGCGACAAATAAAGGTGTATTTTGAATAATATTCGTCAAAGTATAGAAGTGATTTTTCAACCGCAAAATTTCGAACAACAGAATCTCGGTAATCAATTTTATTAATTACACGTTGTTGGAATGAAATATGAGGTGTAATTTCAACGCTCGACTTTTTGTTGCTAGCTTCTTTAATATCATTTCCAGAAGAAATTTTTTCGGGTAAAATATAGTACGACTTATACATACCCTCAATATCTTTAAATCCATTTTTTACTACCCTATGACCAATATAAACAAATAGAATTAAAATAATAAACAAGGATATTTTTTGATATTTATCAAAAACAGCCGATACAATAAAAAATACAATTAAAAAAGTAACTATTAAATCGGCTTCAAAATCAAATACATAAAAAACAGGAACATATCGATTAACATAAAACGCCATAGGAACAGAAAAAACCAAAGATGCAAGAGTTATTAAAAATCCTCTGGCAAATGATTTTTTTGGATGCGTTTTAGTTGTTGCTTCGGGCTCTGTTTTTGTCATCGTTTATAAAAGTTTTCAAAGATAGTTAAGCCGATTGAGCTTTGCAAATTTTGATTTTTTTTTAAAATATTTTTTTTAATCCATTATTCGATTTATCTTTGTTCAAAAAAATACACATGCTAGTAATTGGAATTGCAGGTGGTTCAGGTTCAGGTAAAACAACCGTAGTTAAAGAAATTGTAAAAAGGTTGCCAAAAAACACGGTAAGTGTTCTTTATCTGGACTCGTATTACAAAGATAACGGACATTTAAGTCAGGAAGATAAGTTGAAAATAAATTTCGATCATCCATCATCCTTCGAGTTTAACCTTTTAATTCGCCATATTGAAGATTTGAAAAATGGCAAGCCAATCGATATGCCAATTTATTCGTATATTACTTGTGGAAGGGCTAAAGAGACTATTACTATTGCACCACAAGCAGTTGTAATTATCGAAGGTATTTTGGCATTTAGCAATCCTCGAATGCGAGATAAAATGGACATAAAAGTATTTGTAGATGCCGATTCCGACGACAGGCTAATGCGAATTATTCAGCGAGATATTATTGAACGCGGACGAAATGTGAAGCAAGTTTTGGATCATTATACAAAATTTGTAAAACCCATGCATCTTACTTTTATTGAGCCCACAAAACGCTATGCCGATATTATAGTTCCGCAAGGTGGCGAAAACCATCAAGCCATTGAAATTATGGCATCTCGAATACAATTAAATTTAAACTTCTAACAACAAAATGCCGGTATATCAACTAAATGATACCGACTACTTATTCCCCAATCCAAACGAATCGGAATCTGAAGGATTATTGGCGATTGGAGGTGATTTGTCTCCAAAACGACTATTGTATGCTTACATAAACGGAATTTTCCCTTGGTATAATGAAAATCCTATTTTGTGGTGGTCACCCGATCCTAGAATGATTCTTTATCCCTCAAAATTTCATTGTTCAAAAAGTTTAAAACGAGTTTTAAAATCAAATAAATTCAATGTTCGTTTCGACAGTGTTTTTAGCCGTGTTATTGATGCATGTGCAAAAACACCTCACAATGAGC
The DNA here is from genome assembly GCA_038210985.1 of Bacteroidales bacterium. Taxonomy (GTDB): domain Bacteria; phylum Bacteroidota; class Bacteroidia; order Bacteroidales; family WCHB1-69; genus JAQUGA01. The sequence continues at coordinate 63,039 of JBBQWB010000003.1, read as the reverse complement.
AAACCGATACTTGGATAAATAATGACATGCGAAAAGCATACAAAGAGCTCTATAAATTAGGTTTTGCTCACTCGGTCGAAACATTTATTGGCAATCGTTTAGTTGGAGGTATATATGGTGTTTCGATTGGTGGTTGCTTTTTTGGCGAATCCATGTTTCATGCCGATACCGACGCTTCTAAAGTTGCTTTTTATGCACTTTGTAAATGGCTTACCGAAAAAGGATTTGGATTAGTTGATTGCCAAATGCATACACCTCATCTCGAAAGTTTGGGAGCCGAATCAATTTCACGCGATGAATATCTAGAATTATTAAAAACCCATCTTCATTCTCGCGAAACTTGGCTGGGAAAATGGGTTTAAAAAACTAATAATTAATTTTTACAAATCGGCTAAAATACATTTCCGATTTTGAATGTACTTTAATAAAATAAATTCCTGCATTTAATGAATTCACAGAAATTTCGCTCAACTTATTTGTAGGTAATATTTCTGAAAATACTAATTTCCCAGTACTTGAATAAAAGAATGTCGGTAATTACTACTTCAATAAATAAATCTTGAAAGTTCCATTTAAACATTTTCCAACAACTATATATCTGGGCAAAAGGTTTTAAAACTATGGTATCATTCAGGTATGAAAACAATAAAAAGGAACTATCGGAAGTAAAAACGTTGTGTTTGCCATATAATGAGCCACCATAAAAGTCTAAACAATTGTTCATAATTACGTTTTCTTGCCGAGACATTTTAAATTGATAAAAAGTGGTATCTCCCACTTCATTCACTTTAGACGAATCAACTTTAATTGCATAAACTGAAGCATCATTCTTGAAAAAATAATCTTTCCCTAGCGATAAAATATTAAATTTTGAGCCATGGAATTTTGGGTACTTAATGCAATTACTAAAGGCATTGCAATAAAAAAAAATCGAAAGTTTTTTATAATTTAATATCTAAACATTATAAAAATACAAATATAGATAAAGAAAATATTATATTGAAATTTTCAAAAATAAGGTTGTTATTGGACTTTATAGAAAGACACTATTTATTGTTCCTTATTTTTGAGTAATTAAGAAAACTGTTCTACGATTTTTTGCTCGACCTTCTTCGGTTGTATTTACTTCAATTGGCTTTGTTTGCCCATATCCTTTATATTTCATCCTGTCGGCAGGAATACCATTTTGAATAATATAATCGTACACCGATTTTGCACGATTTTCGGAAAGAGTTAAGTTATATGTCGGAGAACCAACATTATCGGTATGTCCCTGTATTTCAACTTTTATACTTTTATTCTCTTTCAAAAATTCGATAAAATCATCAACTACCGATTTTGATTCAAAAGTGAGTTCATAACTATCGGTGGTAAAATAGATATCATTCAAATTGTAACTTTTCCCAACCTCTATCGGCTTAACTTCCATATTTACTTTTTGAATTACCAATGCTTCCGGTTTTTTCGCTTCGACATAGTGCGTTTCATATGCATAACCTTCCTTTTTCACCGTCAAAATGTAATCGTTTTTCATTAATGCAACCGTTGCATAATTACCATCGTAGGTATCAATCGGAATTTCGGTTATAGCCTTAGAAACAGTGTTTTTTATTGTTACATTCGCTTCAATAACATCACCTGTTTCGGTTTTCACATTTCCTTTAATTAAAACTACTTTTTGTGGTCGAGCCGATTCGGGCATTTCAAATTCAAATAAGTTCCAATCGCCCGTTTTCTTTGTACTCAAATCAATATTAGAGGCAAAATATCCTTTACTTCCATCAATGCTCACAAAAAAACCAGTTTCATCATTTTCGGTATTTATTGGAAAACCAATATTTTTCGGCGTTACCCATTTTCCTGTACTCTCATCAATATGAGAATAAAAAATATCGTATCCTCCAAAACCCATGGGACCATCCGACGAAAAATACAAAGTTTGACTATCCGAATGTATAAATGGAGTTTTTTCGTTTTTTGGAGTATTAATTGTTGGTCCTAAATTAACCGGAACTCCCCAATTTCCATTATTTTTTCGAGTTGACATATAAATATCATATCCACCTTGACCACCAGGACGATCACTTACAAAATAAAGTGTTTTCCCATCGGCACTAATACTTGGCATAGTTTCCCATGTTTTTGGGGTGTTTATTTCGTTGCCCAAGATTGTTGGCTCTGTCCAATCTTCCCCTTTTAACTCCGAATAAAATAAATCCGAGTTCAAATATCCATCAATTAATTTAATCGAGCGGACAAAAACCATGTACTTGTTATTTACGGTAATAGTTGCACCTCCTTCGTTTTGACTTTGATTAAATGGATATGGCATAGCTTCACCATTTGAATACAAATTTGATTTTGAATCGAAATTACTAAAAGTAAAAACCTCCACATCTCGCTGTTGTTGATAAACATCTGTTTTATCAATGTCTTGAGGAATTCTTCTCGAAAAAAACATTATCTCCTGGTCGGGAGTTAAACAAAAAAGGTAATCATCATATTTTGAAGATACTCCTTTTACAATTTGAGGATTAAAGTTAACCTTGTTCTGATAAGCTTCATCGTAAAATTTAGACCATCGAACCATACTTTCGGCTTCATCAAAATCCACTTCGTTTTTAATCTTATCTCTATCTTTCATAAACTCTTTCAAAGGAATAATCGATTTTTCGTATTGCTCCATTGTGTAATAAAGCTTGCCGGCATAAAAAAATGCGTAAATATTATAATCGGGACACAATTGGGAGCATTTTTCAAAATAGCCAATCGCATCTGTCATTGTTTTTTCATTTCCTTTTCCATTTTCAATATCACGTATAAGCGAAAATCCTAAAAAATAATATGGATTTGCAAATTCGGGATCCATTTCTATTACTTCTTTAAATAATCCATTAGCGGTTTCTCTGTCTCCTTTTTTGCGAGCTGCAATAGCTTTATCGTATTTTTTTTGTACTTGTTTTTCGAGTTTTGTTTTACAGCCACCCTCTTCTGCTTTATCTGTTTCATCATCGTCTTGAGAATAACCAAATGCAGAAAAAAAAATAAATAATAACGTCAGAAAAAAAGATAATTTCTTCATAAATAGGTTTTAAATAATACGCTTTTAAACGTCAATTTATTGTATGCAAGTTTACATAAAATTATAGGCTTAAACGTTTAATTAGTGTTTTATTTATTGACACCTTTAGTTTGATAACTTAGTTTTTTAATGATTTTTTTTATTTAGTGGTTTCGACAGGCTCAACCTCCAACCGCTGATTGAGCTCGTCGAAATCGGAAACAGAGATTGATTCACCAAAGAAAAAAATCACATTAATTTCTATATCATTCAGTGGTTTCGACAGGCTCAGCCTCCAAAACAACCTCACTCCTATTTAGATTTTTTCAAACTATCGCCCGCACTTTTTTCTGTTATTTCATTATCGCCCGATTCGGGATTTTGAGATATATCCATTTTTCGACCAATAAAAGGATGCAAGTTTTCGTTTAATTTATCTACTCCAATAATAGGCGACAAACTTTCATCTATAAAAAGATATTTTCCCTTGGGAACTTTAATGCTGATTTTTAAATACTGATTTCGCCAAATACTGTTTTCTTTTAATAGATAATAAGGCGAAATTAAAAGGGTATCGGATGATTGTATGTATTCAAAATGAATCCCTTTTGCACGTTCGTTGGCGTATTTTATGGTTCGGCCTTTTGAAAACCTTGAAATACAAAGCTGAAAATCATTCGTTTCGCTTTGTAAAACAGTAATTTCAGGAATTCCAAATAAAATCTGACAATTTTTATTATTCACAATATTCCATCTGCCAGTATAATAATTTGTATTATTTGCACTAATTCCATTTATTTCGTCGTTCGATAAAGCCTTTAAATAAATGGTATTCCCGATAGGACTGTCCATTTTTACAGTGCTAATTTCTACACCTTTATTGCTAAAATCGCTAGCGATGCGAAAAGCTACAATACCAACAAAAATTAATCCTGCTATCCAGATTGAAAAGGTTGAAAGTCCCAAAAAACGAACTTCAAAACGCCATCCAAAAATTAATTTCATTCCATTATATATCAACATGATAAGAGGAACTCCAACGGTTATCAATAATCCAACAATGAATAAACTTTTTTCGGAAGTACTATCCATAAACGCATCGATAAGTTGAGGAATAGAAAAACTGGTTAAGCCTATAGATGAGATAAAAACGGTGTTATCCACCCGCAAAAATGAAAAGATAAATCCTATTAGTATAAAAACACCAACCATAATAAATATAATTCCTAATATAATTCCAAATGCTTTAAAAACATGTCCAAATGCATCTAAAACAAATGAAAAAAAGCGTTCGATTCCAGTTTTAGGATTTACTTTATTAGATGCTTTATGAATTGCGTTCGAAGCTTCGTTTCCGTAATTTTTTATACGTTTACCTATTCCTTTAAATTCTTCTTTGATTTTTTTTTCGATATTGTCGATGTTCACTTGTTCGCCTTTCATCTGTAGTTTTTCAACCGAAGTTTTTGCTTCGGGAATAGCTATCCACAAAATAACATAAACCCATAAAGAGCTTCCACCAATAATAAACAATACAACAAATATTATTCTAATAATTACCGGGTCGATATTAAAATACGCTGCAATTCCACTACAAACGCCACTTATTGCTTTATTATCGGGATCTCGAAAAAAACGTTTGTCAACGTTTGAATATTGAGATTTTTCCTCTTTTTTTTCTTCTTTAGCAGGTTCCTCATCGCTCATTTCTTGAGGTTCGCCAAGTTGCTTAATAATCGACTCCACATCTTCGATAGTGATTACCTGTTTTTGTGGCGAAATTAAAAGCTGCATAAGTTCTGCTATCCTCGATTCTATATCGGAACTTATTTCGTCGGTTCCTTCTTGATTCGAAAAATGAGTTTTTATCGAACGCATATATGACTGAAGTCTTTCGTATGCGTCTTCGTCAATATGAAAAATCAACCCGTTTATGTTTGCTGTGAATGTTCGTTTCATTTTATTTATTTTTTATGTTTTACGTTATATTTCTAATTTTGTTCACTGTTTCAACCATTTCCTGCCAAGCCTCTTCAAGTTTCGACAAATAGGTTTTCCCTTCGTCGCTAATGCGATAATATTTTCGTGGAGGTCCAGTTTTCGATTCTTCCCATCGATAGGTCAAATATCCATCGTTTTTTAATCGCATTAAAAGTGGATACATGGTCCCTTCCACAACGATAAGCTTTGATTTTTTTAGCACATCTATTAAATCCGACACATACGCATCCTGCTGTGATAAAACCGACAAAATACAGAACTCTAAAACTCCTTTGCGAAACTGTGTAATGTTTTTTTCTTCATTCATTCTGCAAAATTAATAATAATTTTAGTACCATGCAATACATAGTACTAATTTATTTGAATATTTTTTTATATTTAACGATAAACAACTTTACTAATCTTTAAATCTCGGTTAAACATACAGTAGCTCAAATCTTAATTACAATATATAAATATCTGTATTTCTGTTTTTTATCAATAGTTTAATGTTTTTCCATTCTCGAATGTTTGTTAAAAAAAGTTATTTCGATTTTTTATTACACACATTCCAAAAATTGATAGTACTTTTGACCATTCAAACAAAACGGTCGAAAATCAAATGATTACAAAAGAGGAAACCAGAGAAGCTATTATTCAGATTGCTCGAAATATTTTTGGGAAGTATGGGTTCCAAAAAACATCAATGAATCAAATTGCAAATGCCAATCGCAAGGGCAAAAGCTCGTTGTACTATTATTTTAATAGCAAAGAGGATGTTTTTAAAGCCGTTATACAACAAGAAGCATCCATTCTTAAAGGACAAATTTTAGCTTCAATAGCTGATTGCAATGACCCAAAAGATAAATTAAAAACATACATAAACATTAGAATGAATGGCTTTAAAAACTTATTAAACCTTTATGATGCCATAAAAAATGAATATTTAAGTCATTTGCCATTTATTGAGAATGCACGCCAAAATTTTGACAAAGAAGAAATAAATATTATTAAATCTATTCTTGACGATGGAATCGAACGTGGTTTTTTTGCCATTCCCGATACGGATATCGCTTCACTAGCTATTGTTACTGCTATGAAAGGACTTGAATATCCATTTTTTGTATCGCAAGAATTGCACGAAGATGTGGATAGTCAAATTGAGGCTTTACTTAATATTTTATTTTATGGAATATCCATGAGATAAAATTTTTTTACCCTAAAATCGACCATCTGACTATCTTGGTCTAATAAACTAAGTATTATTTTTGAAAATTATGATTTTAAATAGGATTAATCCATGAAAACTAAAAAAAGAATTTACCTTAAAGTGATTTTGATGAAACTTAAGTATGTTAAGTTGGTTGTGTTTTTCCTGATTTTGGAAATTATTAGCTCAGATTTACAAGCTCAATCTCTTACATTAATTCAATGTCGAGATATGGCTTTGCTTCATAATCAAAAACTAAAGTCTTCGCAAGAACAATCTGCATTGGCAACAGATTTGAGAAAATCGGCTTACACGCAATTTTTACCAAGTTTTGATTTTACTGGTTCGTATTTGCGAACCAATAAGCAAATTCAGGTTTTAAGCGAGGATAAGTATTTGCCTATTTTTAAATTCGATCCAGAAACGATGTCGTTAAAACCCGATTTATTTACTATCGGAGGTCAGTCAATTGTGATGGAAGATGGAAATCCTCTTTTTAACAGTTATGCATATTTGCCAAAAGATCAATTGAAAATGGGTTCAAAAAACTTGTACGTTCTCAATATGGGAATGACTCAACCACTTTTTTTGGGTGGTAAATTGCAAAGTTTATATCGCACTGCAAAATTGAATGAGGACATATCCTGTTTGAATAACAAACTAGAAACTTCGGATGTTTTGTATAAAGTTGACGAAGCTTATTGGCGAGTTGCAAGTTTAAAGGAAAAAGTGAAATTAGCTCAAGAGTACAAAAATCTTTTAGATAAACTAGTTTACGATTTAACAAATCTACATCATGAAGGAATAATAACCAACAACGATGTTTTGAAAGCGAAAGTTAAACAAAGCGAAGCCGATTTAATGCTTTATAAAGCGCAAAATGGATTAAAATTATCGAAAATGGCTTTATGTCAACAAATAGGATTACCAATTGATACGGATATTGAAGTGGAAGATGTTCCCATTTTGGAAACTCCTCTTTTGATAGATGAAAATTTTAGGAACAAAGCTATTTCTCAACGACCTGAAATAGAAATGTTGAGAAAATCAATAAAAATTACCAACGAAGCAGTTAATGTAGCACGCTCGCGTTTTATGCCCGATATTGCCTTAGCAGCTAATTATACTATGGCTAACCCAAATCCGTACAAGGGTTTTGTGAACGAATTTGGTGGCGATTGGAATGTTGGCGTAGTTGCACGAGTTCCGTTATTTCATTGGGGCGACCGATTTCACACCATGAATGCTGCAAAACATGGACAAAAAATTGGAGAAATAAAACTTGATGAGGCTCAGGAAATGATTGGTTTGCAGGTTCAACAAGCGGTGAATTTGTATAATGAAGCTCAACGCAAAATTCAATTGACAAAAATCACCTTCGACCAAACTGAGCAAAACTTAAAACAAACCAACGACATTTTTAGCGAAGGCATGTTAAAAACCACCGATGTTTTAGAAGCTCAATTGCTTTGGCAAAAAGCATACAACGAGCTTATTGATTCCCGATTGGAATTCAGAATGCAGGAAACAAATCTGCAAAAAGTACTTGGAAACTCGCATCAAAACGAAAATAAATAATTAAATCGCAATCAATTAACGATAATAAAAAAAGGATATTTAAAGATAAAAATACAATCACATGAAAAAAAATATAACTATAATGTTCGTTTTGCTGATTCTTGGTTCGGCATGTAGCAACAAAAAAATGGAAGAAAAATCAGAAGAGAAATCGATTTTGGTATCAACCGTAACAACCGAAGAATCAGAATATAAACCAGTTTTAGATTATTCGGGTTCCATAATGGCATTTCAGGAAAGCAATTTAAGTCCGGTTTTGCCTGGTCGAGTTGAAAAACTGTATTGCAAAGAAGGACAAACGGTTCGAAAAGGCGATTTGATAGCCGAATTACAGGGCGAATTGCTAACTCAGGCATTAATCGAAAACATGGCTTTGAAAAAAGATTTTGAGCGGGTAAGTAGATTAAAAGACAAAGGAAGCATCAGCGATATGGATTACGACCATTTAAAAGCAAAATTTGAAGCTTCGGAGGCAAAAGTTCAGTTACTGAAAAAAAATACCGAAATCAGAGCTCCTTTTACTGGAACGATTGTATCTGTTTTTTTAAACGAAGGAGAGAATTTTTCTATTTTCCCGACTATTGACGTTGCCAATATGTCGATTAAGAATGGCATTGTTCGCTTGGTTCAACTTAATCCGATAAAAATTGAAATTGAAGTTGGAGAAAAGGATTTGGCAAAAGTAAAAATTGGTCAAGATGTTCAATTTATGGTGGATGCATATCCGGATAAACAATTTGTTGGAAAAATAAAAAAAATCAAGTCGGAGTTTTCGCCAACATCACGAACCGTGAAAGTGGAAGTTGAAAATCCAAATACTGGGTTGTTGCTTAAACCCGGAATGTTTGCACATGTGAGCATTCAATTGGCAACCGAAAATGGAATTTTAGTTCCTTTAAAATCATTATATCGCATGCCTGGAGCCAGTTCGGATTATGTTTTTGTAGTTAAAAACAATATTGCAAAAATGATAAAAATTGAACGAAAACAAATAGTTGGAGAAAACATTGTAGTCGAAGGCATATCTGTTGGCGATCAGGTGGTAACCGATGGCAAAAATAAATTAACCGATGGGTCGAAAGTTACGGTGAAAAATAATTAATTAGTAGGAGAAACCAAACATGAAATTACCAGAAATTGGAGTTAAGCGTCCCGTCTTTACAGCAATGCTATTTATAGGAGTTTTGTTGATGGGATTAGTAGCTTTTTTTAGTCTTCCTACCGATGTTTTGCCAGATGTAGAAATGCCTACACTTACGGTTATTACGGTTTATCCAGGAGCCTCTGCAAACGAGGTGGAACAACAAGTAACCAAGCCTTTGGAATCAATGCTTTCGGGGACACAGGATTTGAAAAAAATTACTTCCAAATCAAAAGAAAACGTATCTTTTATAACCTTGCAATTTAATTGGAGTGCCGATTTAAACAATGCTTCGGCAAATGCTCGCGATATGATTGAAATGGCTAAACGACACTTGCCTACCGATGCTCGCAATCCTATTATTATGCGAATAAATAGCTCCATGATGCCAGTTTTAATTTATGGTGTAAATGCGAAGGAAAGTTACGAAGGATTAAATAAAATTATTGATGATCAGATTGTTAATCGCATAAAAAAGATTGAAGGTGTAGGTGCAGTAATGCAAATTGGAAATCCAAAACGCCAAATTCAAGTGGAGGTTCAGCCCGAAAAATTAAAAGCGTACAATTTATCCATGTCTTTGGTTACTCAGATGATAAAAATGAGCAATATTGCCATTCCGGGTGGTAATATTAATATTGGAGTGAACGATTATGCCGTAAAAATTCCCGGAGAATTTACTTCCATTCAAGAAGTAGAAGATATGCCACTCATCATGTTTAACCGCAAGTTGATTCGACTGGGCGATGTGGCAACAATAAACGACGGATTTAAAGAAAAAGATGAACGAATTAGATACGATAATAAAGAAGCAGTAGGATTGCTAATCCAAAAGCAATCGGGAGCAAATACTCTGGAAGTAGCAGAAAATGTGAAAAAAGAGATGTTAAAGATTCAAGGAGAATTACCTCCCGATGTTCAATTGCAATTAATGTTAGATAGTTCTGTTTTAGTAAGTTCATCTATTAAAAATTTAACCGAAACGATACTATTTGCTGCTCTTTTTGTAATAATTGTGGTATTGGTTTTTTTAAGAAATGCCAGAGGTAGTTTTATCGTTATTGCATCCATTCCGTTTTCGTTGATAGTTGCATTCATTTTTATGAGTATTGCAGGTTATTCCATTAATATCTTTTCCTTGATGTCGTTGGCAATCGCAATTGGGATGGTGGTCGATAATGCCATTATTGTGTTGGATAATATTACGCGGCACATTGAAAAAGGAATTAGTCCAAAACAAGCTTCCATTTTTGCAACTGGCGAAATGGGTTTGGCAATTTCTGCGTCCACGTTTACTATTATGGCAGTTTTTCTTCCATTGGTTTTTATGGGTGGAATTGTTGGAATCATTTTCCGTCAATTGGCACTTTTAACCGCCATTACTCTTTTAGCTTCGCTGATTGTATCGTTGATGCTTACTCCAATGATGGCTTCTTTAATGTTACGTCCGCATAACATAGAAAAGAATCGAAAACATTCTAAATTATTTTACTGGACCGAACGTCAATTTATCAATCTCGAAAACGGCTATAAAAACTGGTTGATTTGGTCGTTAAAACACAAGACATTTATTATTATAGCGGCGGTTGTATTATTTGTTTCTTCCTTATTTATTGGAAAAAATATTGGAACCGATTATATTCCCGAATTTGATGCAGGGGATATAATAATCACTTTACAAACTCCGGTTGGAACAAGTACTGTGGCAACTGCAGAAGTGGCAAAAACAGTCGAAAAAATTATAAAAGACAATGTTCCGGAACTAGCAAGCTCGTTTTCGGTGGTTGGACAAACCGAAAGTGGCGTTTTATCATCGGTAGGTTTTGAAGAAGGGAAAAACTGCGTAACCATTATTGCTCGCTTGTGTGAGCCTGAAAAACGCAAGCGATCATCAAGGGAAATTACCGAAGTTTTAAGCATAAAAATTGGGGAACTTCCCGAAATTGAGAAATACAAAGTTTCGGGTGGAAGTTTATTGTCGGCAGCACTTTTGGGAAATTCAAAACCAATTCAAATAAGCTTATCCTCAAGCAATTTAGATAAAATAAATCAAATTACAGATATTATAACGAAGGAATTTAGTGGAATCAGCTGGCTGCGTAATGTAGAATCGACCATCGACAGAGGAAAACGCGAACTTCAAATTAAAATAAATCGTCAAAAAGCTTCCAATCTTGGATTAAATTCGGGATTAATTGGCATACAAGTGCGCGAAAGTATATTTGGAACCGATGCAGGGCAATTTAAAGAAGATGGAGATGAATACGACATTGTAGTTCGTTACGACTCGGCTTATCGAAATAGTGCCGAAAGCATTGGAAATATTATTTTAACGACGCTAACTGGTCAAAAAGTGAAATTAAGTGAAGTAGCTGAAATAAACGAAAATTATGGTTCCCTAATTATTGAACATGAAAGTCAACAGCGTGTCGTTTATATAAAAGCCGATTTGAACAACATCTCTTTGGGCGAAGCAAACAATCTGGCAAAACAGCGAATCAGAGAAATGAATATTCCCTCCGATATTTCGGTCGATTTTGGAGGTCAATTAAAAGATCAACAAGAGTCATTTGGTAGTTTATGGATGATGTTTATAGTGGCTATTGTTTTGGTTTATATGATTATGGCTTCTCAATTTGAATCGTTTAAAGATCCATTAATCATTATGTCGGCAGTTCCACTTACCGTAATTGGAGTAATTTGGATTTTTGCAATTACCGGACTTACGTTGAGTGTTGTTACGTTTGTAGGCTTAATTATGTTGATTGGTATTGACGTAAATCAGGGAATTATTTTGGTGGATTATACCAATTTACTACGCAAACGTGGACACAGTATCACCGATGCAACTACCGAAGCTGGTCGTTTGAGGCTTCGCCCAGTTTTAATGACCGCATTAGCCGCACTAATGGGAATGGTTCCCATGGCACTAAGCACTGGAATGGGTTCCGAAATTTGGGCTCCTCTTGGGATAACGGTTATTGGTGGTTTAATTGTGTCAAAATTTATGACCATGTTCTTAATCCCTGTTTTGTACGTGGTAACTAATCCAAAAGCTCGAAAAGAGGAAAAATTAATAATGAAAGCAAAGGAATCGAAGTTGACCATAGAAACATCTGAAAAAAATCAATAAAACAAAATTATAAGTGAATTTATTAAACAAAATTTGAACCCATGAAAATGATATATTGTACTTGCAACGTAAGTGTTTTAGAAACGATAATTGAAATTCTCGAAAGTTGCCATGTTCGTGACTATCAGATATTAGATCATGTAAATGTGAAAAATAAAAAGGGCGAACCTCGATTAAATAATCCAGTTTGGCCCGGTTATAATTCATCCATCTTTATGCAAATAAAAGAAGATGAAAAAGTTCAAACCATTATTCAGCATTTAAAAAGTTACAATCATGAACGGTTTGATGATGAATTAGTAACGGTTTGTAGCTGGAATATTGAAAATTATTTTTATGATTAATTCAATTATAAACTGAAAAGTTTCGCATAGATAATATTCATATTTAAAAAAATGAAAATGAAAAAAAACATAATTATTTTAGCATCCATGCTTTTTTGTATGACAAGTTCCCAAGCACAGGGTTTGTATGTCAAGGCTGAAGGGAGTTTTGCCTTAGGATGGCCATGGACATATTCGGCAAACGAAGCATCTAATCAAATTGAAATGTCCACCACTGGCACTCAGGTTCATTCCAAAAATTCAAATTTTGGAAACGGAATAAGTCCAAGCATTTCAGCAGGTTACATGTTTAATTCAAACATTGGTTTCGAAATTGGATTGGGTTATCAATTTGGAAAAAATCGTGTAAACAAAAACACCTTTTTAAATCCATCAACCTTAAAAACATATCCCGTCGAAACCCGACTAAAATGCGATTGGTTTTGGGTAAATCCTCAGTTTGTTTTAGCTACACAAAATTCTGGATTTTCACCTTACGGACGCTTAGGTGTAAGGATAGGTTTTTCGCCAAAAATGACAATTTTAGCAGAAAACAAGGACGATTTAGGAGTTCAAAAAACGGAAATTAGCGGTGGAATGCCTTGGGGCTTTAATGTAGCTTTGGGAATAAAAAAGGAATTAACCGAAAAAATTTCATTTTTTGGAGAATTGGAAATGTTGCAAATGAATTATTCGCCAACAAATTCCGAAATTGTAGAATTTAAAGATGCACAGGGAAACGACATACTATCAACTCTAAGCGAAAAAAATACCAAAACTGAATTTACGGATAGCTGGAAATCTCCGGATATTGTAGATGAAAGTCCGAATAAAGCAGCAAAAATAAATATCCCCATGAGTAGTTTTAAGTTGAATTTTGGAATTCGTTTTAATTTTTAAGAAAGGAAAGAATAAATGAAAAAAATTACATTATTATTATTTATGTCTTTTTTGTGGAGCCTTAACGGATATTCTCAAAAAACATATTTCCGACTTGGTTCATCCTACTCTATTCAAACTCCAAACGCTTGGACAATGACTCGGGCTTCGGAAGCTAACTCAACTTCTATTTCATACGAATCCGTTAAGTGCAAATTAGGTTCTGGTTTCAAACCTCAAATTACCCTTGGTTATTGTTTGAATCCCTATGCTTCATTCGAAATTAACGGAGGTTATCATTTTGGAGCAACACAAACGGTTGAAAACGAAATTTATGACTCTGGTATAAATTACACTCAATCCACCGAATATTCAATCGAAAACGGTTTTATAAATCCAAATTTTGTAATTAATCCAAATTTCAAAAAACTGAATCCTTATTTAGGACTTGGTGTTTTTGTGGGTTTTAGCAACCAAATGACCGAAAAAATAACCAATTCTAACGATGACTATTTACGAAGATATACCAGTAGTGGTGGAAGTCAGTTTGGTTTTGCTGGAAAATTTGGTTTAGCATATGTTTTAAATTCAAAATGGCAACTTTATTCCGAATTGTCATTTGTAAATGCATCATGGACACCCAATAAAAAGCACTTAAATGCCGCCTTCGACAATGCCGGAAAAGATATTTATGATGCCATAAAACCGCATGAAGTTTTAACAGATTATGTGGAAGATTACAAACACGGAAATCCAGGTTTACCCGATTTATCAAAACCTCAAAAGAAATCAAAATTTTCAATTCCGATGGATTGTGTTTCGGTTGGAATAGGAGTGAGTTATTTGTTTTAAGTAGTTTCTTAAAAACTAAGTGCAACTAAAATTATTTTCTCTTCGACTATATTCATGTTATGGATGTAAACATTTACAAAGTAAAACTTATTAAAATCAAAAAAACATCTCTTTCTCTTTTTGTAATATTACTTTTGGTAACTGCTTGCCCTCAAAAGTTGTTTCAGCAAACTACATCCAATGCCAATGCTATTTATATTGCCGATGGAGTGTGTGGAGCAAATCAATGCTATGGCAAAAATCTTCCAATGTTTGATGCTTTAGATAATGAAATGATTGATAATGTGGAAGATATTTTAAATTATAATTCCTTTTTGGCACAACGATTATCAATTTAACATACCTTTTCATCCAACCACATAAGGAGATTATACCATTTGTGCTTATACTAAATTAAATAATGACAAAGATTCGACCAACAATATGACGTGCAAAGTTATCAGAGTTTATGCCGACTCCACAAATGTTGGAATTCAAAAAATCGAAAATGAAATATTTAATCTTGAACAAAATATTCCAAATCCTTTATCCAATCAAACAACCATTTATTATACCGCTCCAAATAACACAAAAGTAATATTTAAAGTAACGGATATATTTGGGAAGGAAGTTATGCTTCAAAAATTAATTGCAAACGGTACTCGAAATGAAATAAATATAAACACTTCCCATTTTAATTCAGGAATTTATTTTTACAGCATTGAATATTTGGACAAGCGATTGGTAAAAAGAATGGCTGTAATAAAATAAAACAACCTCTATCAGGATGAACTTTGGTAGAGGTTAATTGTATATTAATCAATTCCTCAGCAGAGTCCCTTTCAGGAGACTCTGCTGGTTGAATCCTCCGCAGAGTCTCCTGAAAGGGACTCTAATTCCTTCCTTAGAGTCTCCTGAAGGGGACTCTAAGGGTTGGAAATTTGTTATTGAATTAAACTCAAACTTCGTTTTACAAACTCCGTTAAATCTTCACCTTTTAGAATATTTTGCGAAAGCAAAGCTAAATCAACTAATTGTTTGGTTATGTTTTTCTGTTTTTCTTCATCTTCTTCGTGAACTACCTTATCCACAAGTGGATGATTGGTGTTTACTACCAAATTGTAGGAGTCCATTTCGGGCATAAACACTTTTTGTCCGCTAAGGTTTTGCATATCTTTCCATCTACGCATAAATTCGGTTTGAGTTATAAGGATTGGCATATCGTTTTCGCTCATATTTTCCGATACAATGTGGAATGACTTATCATTTATCTGTTTTTCAAAAATTTCTTTTGCTTTTTTAATGTCATCGTCCGAAAGTTTTGAAGGAAGTTCGCCCTCTTTTTGGATTAATTTATCAATTACATCTGAATCAACTCGAGCAAAAGTTGTTTTTTCAAATTTGCTTTCAATGTGGTTAATAAAATGATTGTCTAAAATTCCATCCATAATTAACACATCATAACCACGTTCTTGAGCGGTTTTTATGTAACTATGTTGTCCAATTTTGTCGCTTGTGTATAGGTGAATAAGCGTTTCGTTTTTATCCTTTTGAAGCGTTTCGATGTGTTTTATATATTCTTCGTGTGTAAAATATTTTCCATCCACATTTTTGAAAAGTAAAAACTTCAAAGCACGTTCGTAAAATTTCTCGTCGGTAATCATACCATATTTAACAAACACGCTGATGTCGTCCCATTTGGCTTCAAAATCTTCTCGATTGTTTCTAAACATCTCTTCGAGTTTATCGGCAACTTTTTTAGAGATATGCCCCGATATTTTTTTAACATTACTATCGCTTTGTAAATAACTACGCGAAACATTTAGAGGAATATCTGGCGAATCGATAACGCCATGCAATAATGTCAAAAAGTCAGGAACGATACTTTCCAATTGATCGGTAATAAAAACTTGATTGCAGTATAAATGAATTTTCTCTTTCTGAACTTCTATGGTTTTACGAGCTTTTGGAAAATATAAAATTCCGTTTAGGTTAAATGGATAATCCACATTTAGATGAATATTGAAAAGAGGTTCTTCAAACGATGATGGATATAATTCGTGGTAAAAATCTTTATACTCTTCGTCGGTAATATCTTTCGTGTTTTTTTTCCACAAAGGATTGGTATTATTTATAAAACGATCCAATTCCGATTCTTTGGCTTTTTCTTCACCTTCGGGAGTTTCCCATTTTTTTTCTTTTCCAAAACGAATTGGAATAGGTAAAAATTTACAGTATTTTTTCAGCAAACTTAATATTCGATATTCTTCCAAAAATTCCAAGCCATCTTCGGCAATATGTAAAATAATTTCGGTACCACGTTCCAATTTTTCTGTTGGTTCTATCTGGTATTCGGGACTTCCATCGCAGGACCATTGAATTGCTTTAGCTTCTTCTTTCCACGATTTTGTGCGAAGTTCTACTTTTTCAGCAACCATAAACGCCGAATAAAAACCTAGTCCAAAATGTCCGATTAAGGATGCTTCATCCACGCCTTTAAATTTTTCCAGAAAATCTTCGGCACTCGAAAAAGCAATTTGATTAATGTACTGATCTACTTCTTCTTCGGTCATTCCCAAACCTCTATCGAGGATGGTAATTGTTTTCTTTTCTTTATCGAATGAAATGTCGATTGTAAGTTCACCAAGTTCACCCTTAAATTCACCAAGCGAAGCCATGGCTTTAATTTTTTGTGTTGCATCTACTGCATTTGAAACCAACTCCCGCATGAAAATTTCATGATCGGAATAGAGAAATTTTTTAATAATTGGGAAGATGTTTTCGGTTTTAACGTTGATATTTCCTTTTTGCATGATATATTTTTTTTTGTTTCTTTGGTTGTCAAAACACATACCATTTGAATAATTGTGTCAATTTGGCAGTTATTATAGTCTTCCCCCCGACTTTGAGTTGGAGGAAGACTATACGTATAATAAAATGTTAATTCTCAATATTTAATTCTTTTTAGTTAATTTATTGTTATATAAGTTATTCTTTTTGTCAATTGATTAGATAAGAATAACTTTGCAATCAAATTGAAAAATTATATCTAATTTTGCATGAAACCCACACATATTGAACACATTGGAATTGCTGTAAAGGATTTAGAAACATCCATAAAATACTACGAAGATGTATTAGGATTAAAGTGCTATGCACTGGAAGAGGTCGTCGATCAAAAAGTGAAGACGGCTTTTTTTATGATTGGTCAAACCAAAATTGAATTATTGGAAAGCACCGATCCTGAAGGTCCAATTGGTAAATTTCTGGAAAAGAAAGGCGAAGGGGTTCATCATATTGCGTATGCGGTTGAAAACCTTGCAGATATGTTACCTAAAGTGGAAGCAAAAGGCATTCAGTTAATTGATAAAACTCCTCGAAAAGGAGCCGAAGGATTAAATATCGCATTTTTACACCCAAAATACACAGGCGGTGTATTAACTGAGTTATGCGAAAACCCAAACAAAAAATAAATTAAAATTTTAAATATTTTTCACATTAAACATTTTCATTATGACAATGCAGGAAAAGGTTAAACATCTTCTCGATTTACGAGTTCAGGCTCGCTTAGGAGGTGGTCAAAAAAGAATTGACAAACAACATAATTTAGGAAAACTAACTGCTCGTGAGCGAATTTACGCATTATTAGACGAGGGTAGTTTTGAAGAGTTTGACATGTTTGTTACGCACCGTTGTACTAATTTTGGCTTAGAAAAAGACACTCCATTATCCGACGGAGTTGTAACTGGTTATGGTACAATTGACGGACGTTTAGTATATGTTTTTTCACAAGATTTTACCGTTTTTGGAGGTTCTTTATCCGAAACTTTTGCAAACAAAATTTGCAAAATTATGGATCAAGCTATGAAAGTAGGTGCTCCAGTTATTGGCATTAATGATTCTGGTGGTGCACGTATTCAGGAAGGTGTTACAAGTTTAGCAGGATATACCGAAATTTTTCAACGTAATATTTTGGCTTCGGGTGTTATTCCACAAATTTCGGCTGTTTTTGGTCCTTGTGCTGGCGGTGCAGTTTATTCCCCAGCACTAACCGACTTTATCATGATGTCGAAAGGTACTAGTTATATGTTTTTAACTGGACCTAAAGTGGTAAAAACCGTTACCAACGAAGATGTAACAACCGAAGAACTTGGTGGTGCATCGGTTCATGCTACTAAATCGGGAGTATCGCATTTTGTTGCCGATAATGAAGAAGAGGGTTTGATGATGATTCGGAAATTGATTAGCTACTTGCCATCTAACAACATGGAAGAGCCACCAATAATTCCCACCAATGACCCAATTAATCGTTTAGACGATTTTTTAAATTCAATTATTCCCGAAAATCCGAATAAGCCTTACGATGTTAAAGACGTAATTCACGCCATTGTGGATGAAAATGAGTTTTTAGAAGTTCAAGGTGCTTATGCTCCAAACATCGTTATTGGTTTTGCACGTTTCGACGGTATGCCAGTTGGTGTTGTTGCCAATCAGCCTAAATATTTAGCTGGTGTATTAGACATCAATGCTTCGCGTAAAGCTGCACGTTTTGTTCGTTTTTGCGATGCTTTTAATATTCCTTTAGTAACTTTAGTGGATGTCCCCGGATTTTTACCAGGAACAGCACAAGAATATGGTGGAATTATTCTTCATGGTGCAAAATTATTGTATGCATATGGCGAAGCTACTGTTCCTAAAGTTACGGTTGCATTGCGTAAAGCATACGGTGGAGCCTATTGTGTAATGGGTTCAAAACATCTTCGTGGCGATATTAATTACGCTTGGCCCACAGCCGAAATTGCAGTTATGGGTGCTAAAGGTGCGGTTGAAGTTTTGATGAATAAAGAAATCGCAGCAATCGAAGGCGACGAAGCTAAAGCTGAATTTATTGCTCAAAAAGAAGAAGATTATCGTGATAAATTTGCAAATCCTTTTGTTGCTGCAAAATATGGTTATATCGACGATATTATTGAACCACGTAATACTCGCTTTAGAATAATAAGAGCTTTACAATCTCTTAGAAATAAGAAAGTTGAAAATCCAGCTAAAAAACACGATAACTTACCATTATAATAATGCAAACAACGATGAAAAAAATAAAAATTCTGATTCTGTTGGCAATTGCATTTAGCTATAATGCAAGTTTCAGCCAATCATCCTCATTCATCCAGTTTAATGAGATAATGATCAGAAATGATTCCACATATCAAGATGAATTTGGATATCGTAGTGGCTGGGTTGAGATTTTCAACTCTGCATTCAACAATATCAATATTGGTGGAATGTATATAACTAACGATACTGCAAATCCTAAAAAATACTATATTCCTAGAAATGATGCAACTACAAATATGCCGTTTCGTGGTTATGTGGTATTTTTAGCCGACAATCATCCCTCAAGAGGTACTTTCCATTTAAACTTCACGTTGGAAGATTCAAAATATTTAGCAATTTATGATTCAGATGGAAGAACTCAACTTGATTTTGTTGAAATCCCTGAAATTTTAAAAAATCTGCCTAATATTTCTTACGGAAAAGATTTAGACCAATCAATAACTAGAAAATCGGATGATAATTCAAAATGGATATATGAAAACAGATATACACCTAAACAAACGAATGAATGGCAAGATAAAATTACCAAATCCGAGCAGATATCCGATTTAGACTCTACTGGTTTAGGGATGGCAATTGTTGCTATGGCAGTTGTTTTTCTTGCCCTAACCTTTATCTTTTTCTTGTTGAAATCATTTACTTTGGCGGATAACATTAGTACAAAAAGAAAACTTAAACTTCTTGAGAAAGATAACCTAGAGGATGAATCTTCAATAGAATCGAACAAAAGCAAAGGGACTGAAGAAACAGGTGAAATTTGTGCGGCTATTGCTATGGCTTTGCATTTATATGGTTCACAATATCACGACGAAGAGAGTGAAATTATTACCATCGACCATACACGTAGAGCATATTCACCATGGGGGAATAAGCATTTAATAATGAAAAGCAGAAAATTTTCGAAATAAACGTAAAATTAGTTTACTATGAAGCAATTTAAATTTAAAATAAACGGCAATTCGTATGAAGTAGATGTTCTAAACATCGAAGAAAACATTGCCGAACTTGAAGTAAATGGAACTAAATATGAAGTAACCTTAGACAAGGAGCTTAGACAAGTAAAAACGCCAAAATTGGTTCAGAAAAAACCAATTCCTACTACGGATGTAACTCCTTCCACTTCAAAAACATCAAGCCCTTCTGCACCAAAAGGTGGAGGAACAATCAAATCACCACTTCCAGGAACTGTGTTAGAAATTCATGTAAAAGTTGGCGATGAAGTTAAAATGGGTCAGCATTTAATTATGCTTGAAGCCATGAAAATGGAAAATAACATTGATTCCGATAAAGATGGAAAAATTGTGGAGATAAAGGTTCAACGCAACGACAATGTAATGGAAGGCGATATTTTAATTGTAATAGAATAAGGTTAATCAAATGGAAAAATTAAGCTTGTTTTTTACCACCGGATTGTCGCAATTTTTTGAATATACGGCATTTGCCAATTTCACAGTTGGACATCTTTTTATGATGCTTGTTGGGTTGATATTTATCTATTTGGCAATTGCCAAAGAGTTTGAACCCATGCTCCTCATCCCCATTGGTTTTGGGATTTTAGTAGGGAATGTTCCCTTTTTTCCAGGACTTAAAGTCGGGATTTATGAATCAGGGTCTGTAATGAATTACCTCTACTTTGGGGTTATTCAAGGGGTTTATCCTCCTCTGATTTTCTTAGGTATTGGTGCCATGACCGATTTTTCGGCCTTGATCTCTAATCCTAAGTTGATTTTAATTGGTGCCGCTGCTCAATTAGGAATTTTCGGTGCTTATGCCATTGCATTAGCCATCGGATTTCCTCCAAACGAAGCGGGTGCAATTGCAATTATTGGTGGTGCCGATGGTCCAACAGCGATCTTCCTTGCTTCTAAATTAGCACCTCAACTTATTGGAGCCATTGCAATCTCTGCATATTCTTACATGGCGCTTGTGCCTGTAATTCAACCTCCAATTATGCGTTTGCTTACCAATAAAAAAGAACGTATAATAAGAATGAAACCACCTCGTGCCGTATCAAAACGCGAAAAAGCAATATTCCCAATTATTGGGTTACTTCTGACAACCTTTATTGTCCCCAGTGGTATGCCACTTTTAGGGATGCTTTTCTTCGGAAACTTGCTGAAAGAGAGCGGGGTAACTCGTCGTTTGGCTCAAACAGCGGCAGGTCCAATGATCGACATTGTAACTATCCTAATAGGACTTACTGTTGGAGCATCCACGCAAGCAACTACATTCTTGACTGGAAAATCTCTTGGTATTTTTGCACTAGGGGCAGTCTCTTTTGTGATTGCAACAATAGGGGGAGTCTTGTTCGTAAAATTACTAAACAAGTTTCTTAAACCAGAAAACAAAATAAACCCACTTATAGGTAATTCTGGTGTATCTGCAGTCCCTGATAGTGCTCGTGTTTCACAAGTAATAGGATTGGAATACGATAAGACCAATCACTTATTAATGCATGCAATGGGACCAAATGTTGCCGGTGTAATTGGCAGTGCTGTTGCAGCTGGAGTGCTTTTGAGTTTCTTATACTAAAGATTTTCAAAAAATCATTTGTGGCATTTTGTAAAAAAGAGGTTGTTCATTTGAACAGCCTCTTTTTTGTTGAAATATTAGTCATTCTTTTTGAATTAATATTGTTTTTTTATAATATTACAACATTTAGATGCCAACTACATTTCTCTAAATGCTAGCGGATGCATGACAAATGTATATGCTTTAGTTTAACATTTTCTTTTAAAACCTAACACATAAGCACATAGGAAAACATAGACACAATAGAAAACTATCGTTTACCCCAGCGATTTGTTATTCCGAATCCGACTACTGGCGGAGAGGAATCTATAAACGTAATAGATGCGTAAGCTACACTACGTTCCTCCGACCACTGGCGGATGCATGACAAATTTTAGTGCTTATGTTAAACTACGTTTCTCCGACTACTGGTGGATGCATGACAAATTTATGTACTTAGTCCTTGCAAGAAAACCTAGTGTTTGATAAGAAAACGTCAAATTCGAGGCTTTCGATGCAACGAATTTAGGGAGTTTACTGGTGTAATCGACCTGAATTCGTTGTAAGTATAACAGCTTGTCCGACTTTTGGCGGAAAGAAGTTGGCGTTTTCTTGCAGACACTACTTAGGCTTCCCTATTTTTCTTCCTTAAATACATAAGTTTCTTTTAGAGAATCCTCTTTGTTTTCATTGGAAATGATGTCGTATCCTCTGAAAAACTTACTATATAAAAAACCACTTAAACCAATAATTACGATTCCAATAATTCCAATGGATGAATAGTATAAAATACTTTCTAAATTATCTAAGGATAAAAGTACATTATTTACACTCATATAAATTGAAACAAAAGACAATAACACAGCTGCACTGTAGCTAAATTTATAATGAACATAAGCTCCAAATGCAATTGCAGCGTATGTTGAAATAAGGAAAATATCTGCGGGCAATGTTTCTGTAATTAATTTTTCGGGAAATAAAACAGATGCAATCCCTTGAATTATACCAGCTAAAACAACAAATGAAATAAGTAATAAATTGATTTTTTTATATTTCTTTTTAAACACTAAACTTGCAAAATCCCGAACTGTATTGGCAACGTCATGAATACGTATTTGATTGAGGGATGCAATAAAATCAAATGTTTCTTGCTTGGTCATTCCACTTGCCAATTTTTCTTTTACTAATGATTTTAATTCTCTTATTTTCATGGTAATATTAACAGTTGTGCCTATTAAAACTAAACTGGGTCGTTATTTTTATTTTTGTCTGGAATAACCAAAGATGCTAAAATGCTAATTGCTAAAATGCTGAAAATTATGATTAGAGAATGTTGTGTTTCAAAACCAAATTCATCTAACCAAGTGTGAGTTAGCATTTTTAAACCGATAAAACTCAATAAAACGGCTAATCCAACTTTTAAATATCGGAACATATTCATGATGTTATTAACAAGGAAAAATAGCGAACGCAGCCCTAGAATTGCAAAAATGTTTGAAAAAAAGACAATATATGGATCTTTTGTAACCGAAAAAATGGCAGGAACACTGTCTACGGCAAAAATTAAATCGGTAAATTCGATAACTACCAAACAAATAAATAATGGAGTGAGATGAATTTTATTATTCAATTTTACAAAAAACTTTTGACCATGTAGTTCTTTTGTAACAGGAAACCTTTTGGAAAGCCACTTTACGATTGGGTTTTTTTCGGGATGAACTTCTTGAATTTTATTTCGGTCAAAAAACATTTTTAAACCTGTAAAAAGCAAGAATGCTCCAAAAACATACAATATCCATGCATAGCGAACTATTAATGCGGAACTTAAAAATATAAATATAAATCTCATTACAAAAGCCCCGATAATTCCCCAAAATAAAATGCGTTTATAATGTTTTTGAGGAATCCCAAAGGAAGCAAATACTAAAATAATTACAAAAATATTATCTATCGATAGCGAATATTCAATAACATAACCAGTGATAAACTCCAACGACATGTTTTTTTGATACAAAGCTATTGCTTCAGGGTATGACAATCCAACTGTATTTAACTTGTCATAGTATTTAGATGTAATTTGTTGCAGATCTTCTGGTGTAGCGACCCCGTGAATTAAATATCCATAATTTCGTATGAAAATAAAAAAAATCAGTGCTAAAGAAACCCATACAGCAGTCCATATAACAGATTCGCGAAAAGGGATAACATGACTTTTTTTATCGAAAATACCTAAATCTAAGAACAAGAAAAAGCAAATTAGTAAAGTAAAAGAGCTAAAAAAGATTATTTCATAATTATTCATATCCATTTTTTTTTGCAAAATTAATATAATATGCTTTGAAATGAAATGGATTTTCAAGAACTGATTAGAATAATATCTTAAAGTTTCCTATTTTAAAACACTTTCTGTGAAAAACTATGCTCTATAAATATTATTTCTCAAATTACTCGTAATAATTGATGAAATAGAATCAATATCCACACGCTCTTGTTTCATGCTGTCGCGTTCACGAATCGTAACGGTATTATCTTCCAGTGTTTGGTTGTCAATTGTTATACAATAAGGTGTTCCAATCGCATCTTGACGGCGGTAACGACGTCCAATTGCATCTTTTTCGTCGTATTGACAATTAAAATCCATTTTCAAAGTATCTAAAATTTCTTTAGCTTTTTCGGGGAATCCATCTTTTTTAACCAAAGGTAAAACGGCAACTTTAATGGGAGCCAAAATTGGTGGAATATGTAAAACAGTTCTTACAGAGCCATCTTCTAAAATCTGTTCTTCAAATGCTTGCGTTAAAATTGCTAAAAACATGCGATCTAAACCAATGGATGTTTCAATTACGTATGGAACATAATTTTCGTTGGTTTCGGGATCAAAATATTGTAATTTTTTACCAGATAGTTTTTGATGAGCCATCAAATCGAAATCGGTACGTGAATGAATCCCTTCTAATTCTTTAAATCCAAACGGAAATTCAAATTCAATATCTGTTGCTGCATTTGCATAGTGAGCCAACTTGTCATGGTCGTGAAAACGGTATTTTGAATCGGGAATTCCAAGTGATCTATGCCACTTTTGACGTTGATCTTTCCAATATTTAAACCATTCCATCTCCTCGCCAGGTTTGACAAAAAACTGCATTTCCATTTGTTCAAATTCACGCATGCGAAAAATAAATTGGCGAGCCACAATTTCGTTGCGAAATGCTTTTCCTGTTTGAGCAATTCCAAAAGGAATTTTCATTCTACCACTTTTTAATACATTCAAAAAGTTTACAAAAATACCTTGTGCCGTTTCGGGACGAAGGTAAACTACATCTGCTCCTTCAGCCACAGAACCCATTTGAGTAGAAAACATTAAGTTAAATTGACGAACTTCTGTCCAATTGCGGCTACCCGAAACAGGGCAAACAATTGCCAATTCTTCAATTAACGATTTAACTCCAGCTAAATCATTTTCTTCCAGCGTTTTAACCATTTGTGTTCGAGCATAATCTATTTTTTGCTGATATTCCATCACTCTTGGATTTGTTTCGCGATACATTTTTGCATCAAAAGTTTCTCCAAATCGCTTGGCAGCTTTTTCCACTTCTTTATCAATTTTATCTTCTATTTTCGCCATGTAATCTTCAATCAAAACATCAGCACGATAGCGTTTTTTTGAATCTTTGTTATCTATCATTGGATCGTTAAACGCATCCACATGGCCTGAAGCTTTCCATGTTGTAGGGTGCATAAAAATTGCGGTGTCGATGCCAACAATGTTATCGTGCATCTGAACCATCGATTTCCACCAATAGCTTCGAATATTGTTTTTAAGCTCCGAGCCTAACTGTCCATAATCATACACAGCACTTAATCCATCATAAATTTCGCTGGAAGGAAATATAAATCCGTACTCTTTGGAATGAGAAATAATTTTTTTAAATAATTCTTCGTTGTTCATGTTTTTCTTTAAATTTTCAGCAAAGTTACAAAAAGCTTTGATTTTTGTAACTTCAAAACACGAAAGTTTATCAATGTTTAGATACTTTAAATATTATTTTGGCATTTGAATAGTATAATTGATTATTTTTGTTTATGTAAAATTTAATAAAAAATTAAACCAATGAAAAACATCAATTGTATCGTTTTACTAATAGTTTTATCTTTTTTCACTTTTGCACAAGCCCAAAAAGAGGTTAAATTAATAAATCTTGGACCAAATGTAAATTCATCAACAAAAACAGATTGTTTCCCTTCCTTTTCTGCGGATGGAAAAACGCTCTACTTTTCGAGGCAAATGAATGGAGATAAGGAATACGAGATTTACTTTACAACATTAGATGAAAATAATAAATGGACAGAAGCTATGCCAATTGATGAATTGAATAATTCAAAACGAAATACCATTTTTTATGCAACTACCGATGGAGAAGCTTTATATCTGCAAGGCGATTACGATAAAAACGGGTCAAGTCAAGGAATATCTGTAACTCATAGAATACTAGGAACATGGAGTAAACCCGAACGAATTCATTTTGACGATGAGACTAACATTAAAGAGTCAAACATTTCAATTTCGCTTAGTTCGGATAATCAGGTTATGATATTATGTTTGCCACCCAATAAAAATGATTTATTTGTTTCGTTTCACAAAAAGGATAATTTATGGACAACACCTGTCGCTCTTCCAGCTAATATAAATACTGCCGATTACGAGTATTCGCCGTTTTTGGCTCCCGATAATAAAACTTTATATTTTTCGAGTGGTGGACATGGCGGATTGGGATTAAACGACATTTATAAAACAACTCGTTTAGACGATTTATGGCAAAAATGGTCTGACCCAGAAAATGTTGGAGCTCCTATTAATTCAAACAATTGGGAATCTTTTTTTTCGATTAGTGCTAAAGGAGATAAGGCAATCGTTTATTCCTTAAAAGAAGGAAATGGGGATTTGTTTGAAGTAATTATTCCCGAAAAAATGAAACCGCAACCAACACTTTTGTTATTTGGAAAAGTAATCGATTCAAAAACTGGAAAACCAATCGAAGCTACTATCTATTTTGAAGATTTAAACTCGGGAAAACAAATTGGAAATGCTAAAACAGATTCTAAAACAGGATATTATAAAATTGTTTTAACTTCCGGAAAAAAATATGGAATTTATTCAAAAGCTGAAGGTTATATTCCTGTAAATGTAAACATTGATTTAATAAAAATTGATGCCTATACCGAACAAGAAAAAAACCTGCAAATGGTTCCTATCGAAGTAGGACAAACCATCCGAATCAATAATTTATTTTTTGATACTGGAAAATCTGAGTTAAAGGAGGAGTCATTTCCGGAATTATCTCGATTGATAAATATTATGCAAACCAATCCAAAAATGGTAATTAAAATTTCGGGACATACCGACGATGTTGGTTCGGATGTAGATAATTTAAAATTGTCGAAAGATAGAGCTGTTTCAGTTAAAAATTATATTATTAAAAATGGAATTGAAGACAAACATATTTCTTCAAACGGATATGGCGAAACAAAACCACAAGTTAAAAACGATTCGGACGAAAATAGACAAAAAAATCGTAGAGTTGAGTTTACAATTGTGAGCAATTAATCATACTAATTAATGTTGTCCGATAAAAACCAATAACAATTATGCAATATTCAATATTTTAATAGCAAGGGTTTTGTGGATGGCTTGGTTTTTTATTAAGTTAGATTCATAGCTAATTTTAATTACTTTTGCATCAATTCTTAAGGGTGGTGTTAAAAATCAAATTTTAGAATAAATTTAAAATTTTGTAAATGTGTGTTTGTAGTCATATCAATTAAATCATAAATCATGAAAAGAAAATTTATCGTATTGTTTTTTTTAGTTTCAGTTTCCACAATTGCATTTGCTCAGAAAGCCGACAAGTCGAGCTTACTTAAAGGAAAAGAAGTAGTTAATCCTAAAACACTGTCCTACACTTTTACGTATTTAACTTCTGTATATGCAGATTTAGTAAATCCAATATCCATTAATAATGGTGAAATATGGGACGATCCAGAATATACTATTTCAGTTCCTTTTGAATTTGAAATGAATGGCACTTTGGTTACAATACTTACATTTACATCTGCTGGGGGCATGCTAATGGCTCCAACAGAAAGTGCAGATGTGTCGGAAATAATAGCTCCTTTTGACACAGATTTAGTGGATAGAGGTGAAGGCTCTGCCGAATCGATATCGCCAATAAGTTACCTAGTTGAAGGCAATACTGGAAGCAGAATTTTAAAAATAGAATGGAAAAATGCAGGTGCATACAACGAAGATGCTCCGTTTTCGATGTTTGTTAATTTTCAAGTATGGATATATGAAGGCAGTAAAATTATCGAGTTTCATTATGGTCCAAGCAGTATAACCGATGCTTCATTATTTTATGCCGAAGCTTCTGGTGCTATTATAGCTCTTGCTACATATGACCCAGTAAACGATATACTTTCGAACGCTAATTTTGTTACTGGAGATGCTGCATCACCAGTAATTTTTGAGGATTATTTAGAAATAACAGGAACTCCTGCCAACGGAATGGTTTATCGTTTTGTGCCTGCTGGAACAACGGAATCTGTTCAAGAAAATAATGCAGAAATTGCTGTTTATCCAAATCCTGCTCAAAATATTCTTAATATTGAAATAGCTAACACTGGAACAGCATCAGTTTCTATTAAAAATATTGTTGGACAATCAGTAAAAGAAATAAGCCTTAATCAATTAAAAAACACTATTAATATCAGCGATTTATCGTCTGGAATGTATCTGCTAAAAGTTGTTCAAAATGGACAAATTTATACTAATAAACTTATTGTAAAATAATCTATTGTGTAAACCTAAAATTTGCGTGGAAATATTATTTCGAAGTAAAACTTTCCTACATTTAAGGAATAAAAAAAGAGCTGAATTAATTTCAGCTCTTTTTTTATTCAAAATTTTATCTCTATTGCAATATTATTCAAGAAGTAAAGAAATTGGTTTTATTCCCCAAGCACTTCCCGATTCAACGGCTTTAAGCACTGCACCGCCACCCGTAAAAATGTAATAATTTGGACTATCGATAGCCATAATGTATAAACCTGGCAGTAAGCGTTTAAGCTCTTGCAAAGTATCCCCACCTCCATAAAGTTTAATCCCATTTGGATTGTCATCAATAAGTTGGTCTAAAGCAATGGTTCCCTCGTTAAAAAAAGGAGTGAAACCCATTACTGCATTTACAAAAATAGTATGAGCTTTATGAAAAATACTGTGAACTTCGGGGTCGTTAAACGATTCTTTGGCAATATCCAGTACATAGTTTAATTTGGAACCCTCATCAAGCATTAATATATTGTGTTTGCGGTATGAACCTTCAATTTTTCCATCCAAAGTATCCGACTCAATGATGTATTTTAACTCAATAATTTTCCCAGGATATTGTTTACTATATTCCACAAAATCTTTGGCATGTTGAATGTCGTCTTCTCCAATTCCGCTAATTGTAAATCCGTACTTTGCACAGAGGTATGCATTGTACATCACGCCACCGAGCACTAAATAATCGGCTTCGCGCAAAAGAGCGTACAAAGGTTCAATTTTAGTATCGAATTTTGATCCAGCAACCACAGCAATAAAAGGACGTTCAGGATGAAAAATACGTTCCAAATTACTGATTTCTTTTTGCATTAAAAATCCAGCATAAGACGGAAGTTTATTCGCAATGGCATAAGTGGAAGTATGTGCTTGCCATGAACCAAATGCGTCATTTACAAAAATATCTGCCAGCGAAGCTAATTCATTCGCCATTTGTTCGGAATATTCTCCTTTGTCTTCTTCGCCTCTAAACCATCGAGTATTAGGCAAATAAATTCCATCAATATCTCCATTTTTAAGCTTATCAACCAATGGTTTTACTTCCGAAGCAAAACTTGTGATACCAAAATTATCTGGAGCATTTAATTCGGGAATAATAAACTTAACTTGTAACTTTTTCATCAAATATTCTACAATTGGTTCAATCGAAGAATTTGAACAAATACTAATTTCTCCAGTTTTTTTGTCCTTTGGACGACCGTTGTGTGTCATTAAAATAAGTTTACCTCCACGAGACACAATGTGAAAAAGTGTCGAAAATGTCACATCAATCCGATAAGGGTCGTGAATAATTCCCTTTTTAACAACATTATGATCCACACGAACCAATACAACTTTATTTTTTAAATCGGCATCTTTAACTGAACGTAATGTTTTCATATATTTATTTATTTTTAATTTTCACCCCATAGAGGATTCTTGATAACGGTAACATTTTTCTCGCTAAGATACTCAGGCATCAATTGATTACCATTATCGAAAACGACAAATTTAATATTTTTTAATCTCATTTCATCAATATCACTTTCGGAAGGGATATGCATGTATACTGCTGGATAATCTGTAAAAAACATTATCTGAATTTCGGAAAAATAAGGCATATTAAATAATACAGTTGACTTGTCGGGGACTATATTGGGTAGCATCTTTATCAGTTCGAGTTCCCGCATTTTCAATATTTGAGTAGGATTTTTTTCGGGGTTTATCAAGGTGTGACTAAAGTGTATTTTTTCGAGGTTTAAACTAAAATAAGCAGCAAAAATCAGACATAAACTAATTAGTAAAACAGGAATTGATTTTACTTTAATTATTTTATTAAGTAGCATTTCAATTATCACAAACACCGCTGCCAAAGCCATAAAAACAAAACTGGATACGACTAATCCAAACGACTCCATTTTGGTTTGGGCAAGTGTATAAAAAGTATAAGAAAGAATTACTGTTCCAAAAATAAATAGGTTTTGGCGTCTGTTTTTAATTAAAAAGAGCAAGCAAATAAAACCTGCAAGTATAATCCAAGGCACTAAGTCGCCCTCACCATATAGAATG
Source organism: Bacteroidales bacterium (assembly GCA_038210985.1). Classification (GTDB taxonomy): domain Bacteria; phylum Bacteroidota; class Bacteroidia; order Bacteroidales; family WCHB1-69; genus JAQUGA01. Next base: position 32,351 of record JBBQWB010000003.1, on the reverse strand, counting down.
TTTAAGCTTTTAAAGTGAAAAGTCCAGTCTCCACCATGACCTTCAATTGCTTCCGAAAAATGTCGGGAATTGTATTGAAATTCAAATTTTGTTTCTGCCGGAAAGCGAATGTATGTATAAATCTGCCACGGCAGAAAAACGAGTATGCTTATTCCAAAAGCTTTAATTATTTGCAGATATGATTTAAAATTAAACCGTTCATTTTTTGAAAATAAAATATTTAAACCCCATCCGGCATAAACTAACAAGCCTATGAACCACTTGGTTAGCATAGCACAGCCGCTGAATAATCCTATTAAAATAATCCATTTTAGCGAGGGTTTTTCTTGATATTCAAACCAAGCCCAAAAAGACGCAGTGGCGAAAAATAAAAAAATAGTATCATTATGGTCACAAACCTGACATCCAACCATTAACTCAATGATATAGTAGGAAAATGAAAAAAGGAAAGCAGCGTAAAATCCAAGTTTTTTAGAATGCGAAATAGAGCCAATTCGATACAACAAAAAAACCATTAATGCATGCACAATTACACTTGGAAATCTCACAGCAAAGGCATTTACGCCAAATATTTGCATGCTAATCGACATAAACCATAAAAACAATGGTTGCTTGTGTAGCCAAATGTGATTGCCAACCCATATTTCATGCGAAAAAGTCACCGCAGGGTTTTTATAAAGCATTGGAGTAAAAGGATGTTGCATCATGTTTTTTGCCACCAATGCATGAAATTGTTCATCCCAATAATTCAAATATGGATTGAGCACAGCCATGAATATTCCAAACAGCAAAGTGCCTGCAAACAACAAAAGCAAGGAAATGCGATGTTTATTTAATTGAAACAGTATCAAGGAACTTAACATCAAAAACACCGATGTATAGAACATTAAAACTTGATAATTTTCAAAATAAACAGTATGAAGCATCTTATCGATTTAATTTATTGTTGACACTTTTCACCTCTTCTTCATAGCACCATAAAGCATCATCAAAAATAGATTGAGATATGGAAATGTTTTTAATTTTAGCTTTTTCTTGAATCAGTTTCATTGCCTCCCCATTGTTTTTAAGTTGTATAATGTTTTCTAAAACAAGGTAAGCTTTTGAGATGTAATTACAAGGATTTAAATTAGATACACTCACAAAATTACTGATTTTTTCTAAGCATTTATCAAAGCAGATAAAATGAGTATTGGTATAATTAATTAAATCTTTGTAATAGGCATCGTTATTAAGAATAATATGGGTAGTTTGACATAATGTGGAAGGCGAATTTTTAATGGATAAAACATTTTCTGCAACATCTTCAAATTTCCAAAATGCACGATAAAGATTCATTTCCGTTATCATTATAAGAATGACATTTTGTTTCAAAATTTCTTCCTCTTGATTTAAATTTTTGACGTATTTGGCATTATCTCCCCAAATGTCAGGGTAAATAGTTGCATTATAATACCAAAAATCGGAATTTGCAAAAACTCTATGCGGGATTTTATTATCGAATAGGCTCCAATAATAACTGTCGGCAATAGTTAAAACTTTGGGCCGTTCTTTTCCTACGGTATCAAATTTAATTTGAGGATAAGCCAAATTTTGGTGAGCAAGCGGGAAAAGCAAATTCATGGTTTTTTCGATGTCAAAATCTACGTCTTTTAATTTATCGGTTACCTCGATGTTTTGCCATATCGGCAGAGCTAAATTATAATTTGTTTCATGCTTAATGAATTTCAGAAGGGTATCGGTTGCCAAATACATTCCATACGAACTCCAATGAACTCCGTAATCGGGATAAAGAGGATAACGAGAGCTATCTTTAATAGACTTAAAATATTGATTTATATCCAAATGCGTGATTTTTTGCTCACGAAAAATACGGGAATAGGTTTCGTAATTTGAAACGGTTTTATTTTCGGGAAGATATTCGTTCCCAATCTTTTCGGGATAAATCGAAGCTTTTCCAGGTTCAAAAACAACAATCAAATGTATTCCAAACACTTTATATAAAGTATCCTGAATTCGCTTAATGCGAAGAGATTGTTCTCTAATGTATGACTCTCCACTATAATTTCGTCCTAAATAATCAAGGATATAACCTTCTTCAAATAAAATATTATCTTTTCCAATTACCACTTTTTCAGCATTTGTACTTTTGAATACCGAAAAATTTATTTGGTTCGAAATTCGGATGAGTGTATTCCTTAAGCCAGCATTTTGCGATGCAGTTTTCTCCATTTTATCTTGAAATCTCCCATCAAACCATCTATTCCATGTAAAATAATCCAACTTTTTAGTCTCTTCCCCAGCAATTGCACCAGATAATGGCTCTTCTTTAACCAACTTTAATAGTCCAACTATTGGCGAAACCAACAAAACGACAAGGACAATATAGAAAGTTATTTTTTTCATGGTTAAAATCGAAAATAGATAAAAGGGTTAAAATCTGACGACAAAGTATAACCCAAGGATATAAAAAACAGAAGCAACGAAATTAGGCTAAAAACCAATTGGGAAACATTTCCCTTGACACTTCCATAAACGTAATTTTGAATTTTTTGCGTAAATTTTCCGAAACAGAAAAATGAAAATATAGCAGCAATAATAAAAGTATAAAGCAATTTTTGATTTATATAAAAGCTATCGACAGAGAAATTAAATGAAAACATTTTAATAAGTAGTTCCGAAAATTGTGTCATCGACTCCACTCTAAAAAGCACCCATCCAATCATTACAATGATAAATGTAAAAGGTATGGAAATAAATTTACCTGATTTTTGCAGTAATTTATCTAAAAACAATCGATCAGCGATTAGGAATAATCCGTGATACGCACCCCAAGCAATAAAATTCCATGCGGCACCATGCCAAAAGCCCGAAACAATAAATACAAAAGCAAGATTAAAATAGAGTCTTGAAGTATAAACTCTGTTTCCACCCAATGGAATATAGAGATAGTTTTTCATCCAGTTTCCGAGTGTTATGTGCCAACGCCGCCAAAAATCGGTAATACTTTGTGAAATATATGGATTGTTGAAGTTTTCGGGAAATTTGAATCCAAGCATTAAACCAAGTCCGATAGCCATATCCGAATAGCCTGAAAAATCAAAATAAATTTGGAAAGTGTAGGCAAGAACACCCAGCCAAACGGTGAGCGAATTCATTAGTTCGGGAGAAGTAGAAAAAATGGTGTCGGAAAACTCACCAACAGTATTTGCAATAAGTACTTTTTTACCTAAACCCAAGCAAAATCTCAAAAAACCAGCGAGTCGAATGTCGAATGTTTCGTTGTGTGAACGGTTGGTAATTTGATCCGATATTTCATGATATCTGACAATTGGACCAGCAATGAGTTTTGGGAAAAGGATAATGTATAATTGATAATCCCAAAAGTTTTTGAGAGGTTTGTGAATTTTTCGGTAAACATCCACCACATAAGTGATGGTTTCAAAAGTATAGAACGAAATCCCGATGGGCATTACCACATTTAGCAACGAAATTGATTTAATTCCTCCAACATTAAGAATATGATTCAAATTGTCGATAAAAAAGTTCATGTATTTAAAATAGGCTAACAATCCCAAATTAATACTTACCGAGCCAATGAGCAGCAATCTGCGTTGCCACTTTTCTTTAGACACGTCCATCCATTTTACCAAATGAAAATCTACGAATGTAGTTCCGAGCAAAACAAAAATGAATTTGGGTGCACCCCAAGCATAAAAAAATATACTAAAAACTAATAATACTATATTTTTCAACTTTCGTGGAGCCAAGTAATAGCAAAGCAATAGTATGGGAAGGAAAAACACAAGAAAGACGCTACTGCTAAAAACCACTATTAAAAATTTTAATACGTACTTATAATTTTTCCTGAATAAATTTTGTCACCAATTTTGAAACGATAAAGATACAAGCCTTTTGTTATACTCAAGCCTTCATCTGCAAAATTCCATTTCAAAGTTTTTATTCCCGAACCTGGATATGTTGTTTGTGTTTTATCGTAAACTATTTTTCCTAAAATGCTGTACATCGTAAATTGGCATTCTGTTTCGCTATCGCATATAAAATCGGTGGACACATAATTTTCTGCACTTGGATTTGGATAAACTACTACCGATGATTCTGTTGGAGATAAAAACCCATCCGAAACATCCAAAACAACATGAATGTAATCGGTGTGATTTTTACCTTCCGCAATAATATATACCTCGTAATTACCTTCGCTTAAATATTCGGAATTAATTACGATTGGAACAAAAACACTCCCTTCATTTAAACGAATCTTCTTTTCGGGAATATCCAACCAACTGATATTTTTGTATGGCGGTGTCGAAAATTTCAGATTAACCTCTGAGCCAATATCCTCAAAAGTGTTTAAATAAAAACCGGATGAAAAAGTTTGCTTTGTTTTAGCTTTCAAATAAAGGGTTTGAGGAGTGATTTCAAAAAATTCCTTTTTGTAATAATCTGGAATTATCAAATCATCGAGTAAAATTGACCCTTCGCCATAAAATCTCATCTTAATTGTGAGTGAACTTACTCCTTTGTTTAACCTAAAATCAACAGTATTCCATTTACAAGTATCATCCAAATTATTTAGATAATACTGTCTTATTGTATCACTATCTGTTATAAATAATCGAGGATTAAATGTCGAATTTAGTGTGTTTAACTGGATTTTATATCTCACAGAACCCTTTCCACCTGTTATATAATCTGCGTTAATAATCCGCTCATAGAACTTGTCAATCTGGTTTTTTTTATTCGTTAATAAAGCATGATTTTGAAGCGTATTAATTATATTTGAGAAAATTAATAATTGATTTTTTTCGGATGGTAAAACAAATAGATTATTTGAATCTTCGTAAGTTTCAATATTGTTGTATTTATTTGAATATAGAGGATGCTTGAAATTATATCCTGAACATTCATCGGAGCTTATGTTTACATTTATGTCAATAAATTCACCTTTTTGAATATTTTGAGAGACCGAAAATATAAAAACCAGAGTGTCATTGGAGTTTAATAAATCTTTTTCGACGGTTGATCTAATAATATTGATTGAAGGATTATTACACGTTATGTTTCCTTTAATATTACGAATAACATCTTCACTTTGGTTTAAAACAGGAACATTAAAAGAATAGGTACAGCCTTCGTGAAGGTCGATAAATTGTGGATTAAAAATATAAGGTTCTCCTATCTCGAAATAACACTTTCTATTCTCCAAAATTAATACTATCATTTTTTGATCAAATCTATTATTCTGTGAAAATAAAACAAGTTGTGCTAGTTTATTTATATTAAAATTATCTAATATTTTAATTTTAAAAGCATTATCGACATATAATTCTTGCGAAGGACTAATTTGAGATATGTTTTTGAAATGGTTGAAAGCTAAAATATTTTGGGAGTTGTTAGCTAAATTTATCGGAATATTATTTTGAGTAATGGACGAATTATTTTTCATTACAAAACCTATAAAAACAGTATCCCCTTTATAATATTTTTCTTTTAACGGTGAAAATATAATTTGAGATATTTCCAAGGCTGGTTTTTCCCAGGTAGAAAAAATCACAGTATCAACATTCGAGATACCTGAATTATCTGTAATTAATATTGGAATTTTACGGTTTAAAATTTGGCTTGCAGGGTTTGCATAAACGGAACCGTTTTTTTGAATTTTCAATATTGTATCAGAAGTTGACAAAGAAAAAACATAGCTTGAATTATAATTGGGATAGAATATAAAATCTGGTTTTACAATGGTTTTTCCATCGCCTTTACAAATTCCTTTTACATTTTGAGCAGCAATTGTCGAATCCATATTATAATACTCGAAAATTACATCTCCTGAAGGTCTTATTTGAATGCCAAAATCATAATGCGAATTTATAAAGTCAACATTTCTTCCTATCCAGCGAACATAAATAAGAGAGTCGGTATTGCTGACAATTATTTTATGAGAGAGATTGTCGTATTTTAGATAGGATAAAAATGGAGCAAAAACAGGTGTCGACAAAATCACAACATCATCTAAATATACATATGGCCAATGGGGATTTTGCTTTACCAATTGAATTGTTCCGTTTGATGAAATGTAAATACTATCTTCCCAAATTATATCAAAAATCTTAATTGGAAATTGAGGCTTTATTGCTTTGATAAATTTATAATCTACATTTTCGGCTACTACTTCTCCATCTCTTGGATTTTCAGCAACTTTTTGCTCAATGCTATAATCGCTGAATTGCGAAAATGAATAGGGGAAGTTGCCATTTTTGCCAACAAGAACTGCATTATATTCTTCATTTAAAACTGCATTTGAAACTTTTTTAATCAACAGTTCTGGTTTTTTAAAATCTACGTTTGCGTTTATCCATAATGTAGTATTCCCATTATTATTAATGGGTACAAATGATTTCGAATATTTAATTTCATTTTGACCTTTAGTATAGTTAATTAATGAAAAATTTCGGATAAAGCCAGAATATAAGGAATCGGGATCGTATTCATAAACCGAAAAGAAAAATCGAGCTTCTTTGTTTGGATTAATAAAATTCAATAAAGGGGTTAAATCTACTCCAAATTCAGCACTTAATATGGTGTCGTTTCTTGAAGAAGAAAATGCACTGAGTCTGGTTGTTTGAAAATTGATAAAAGGAACCACTAAAGAGTAATCTGGTGTAGTTTTATAAATATCACTGCTTACACCGATACTAGCTTGAATGTTTTCTCTACTTAAATGATTCATTTGAATCCTAAAAGTCAATTTTGGCGATTCGGGTAATTTAGGATTAACAACATACGCTGCATTATTCCATATACAATAATTATTTTCGGAAGCGGTAAAGGCACTACACATAATGTACATATATCCATCATTTCCCCAATTTGTTCCATCCGAATTTGCAACAATAAATGCACCTTTTTCCCAATCACGAACATCAATTTTTCCGTCATTATTAACATCCAAATCGTTTGTTATTAATCCATCGTTATTATAATCCCAATAAACAGAATCGTTATAACCAACAACGGCAACACTATGGTTAGCAAAATTTGGAAAAGTTGCAATGACCTTTTTTCCTCTTTCGGGACCATATTCAATAAAACCTCCTTGATTAATAACAAAAGCCAAATAAATAATTGCAACACCACCATCGTTTTCTCCATTTAGTCGATTATGAAGCCAATGCTTTAATGTTAGAATTCCCTCCTCTGTTTTTGTGTCAATGGCATAATATGAGTCAATTTTATTAAACATTGCACGATAGAATGTTAAATATGAGTTTGGCATCATAATTATTTGATATATTGAACTTACTCCAAAATAACGATTCGCTTCTATGGATGAAAAATCACTTAATGTAGGAACGCCCGTATATTCCATATCTGTCCATGTCCTTAAAGTATGCATTACATCCTGCCCAGCAATGATTAAATTAAAATCAGGTGAAAATTGATTTTCAACAATTTTCGCATTTCGCTTCAAAAGCCTGTTAACTTCATAACTATATGTGTTATATATTCCAGAAACTTGACCACAATTTCCAATATCTTGTGGTCCATAAATAGGTGGAAAATAAACTTTTTTACTATTATCCACCTTATACGGCAAAACAATGTTGTTTTTAAGTACTGGATTTAATGTCAATTTTGGGATTGATTGAGCAATAATTGTATCACGAATATCCATTTTAATATTCAAATTTTCAAACGAAGTATTTAAGTTTGGAGTGATTGTTTGTGAATTTCCAGTATAAAAGAGGACGACTAATAACAACAAAAAAATTCTTCGGATATTCATGCTGCAAATTTTAGTTGTAAAAGTATGATAAAAATATTTATATCAAGTATTTTTTAAACTAAAAGTATTATTTTCATCCTAATAGATTAGGTTATTCTCCTTCTATGCACATCTGCCGAGTCATCAATTTGTTGTTGTAAAATGACATGAATCATTTGAATAAATTGAATAAATAATTTTAAGTCGTTTGCAACAAACCATTTTATTGCTTTATCATCCTTTCGGCATGCTAAAGCAAAGCGAAGTAAAAAATCGCAATTGTGTTTTTTAAGCCATAAAAAAGCGTTTTCTTCGCCATCAATTGCATTGCTTAACACTCCAAACTCAGGAAATTTGCTTTTTAAAAGCCATTTTAATGCTTCAGAATCTGAATTTATTGCTGCCGAAAGTGCTCCAAGCTCAGGAAATCCATTTTCCATAAGCCATTGGAAAAACTTTTTGTTTTTCTTTAACGACTCCCCAAAAGCCAGTAGAACTTTTACATCGTAATCACTTAAACAATTCATACAAATTCTTTATTAAAAAACAAGTGTCTCAAGTCCAATTAAGCGAAGCTTATTGGCAATACTTTCAAGCTCATCCTTCGAGATTTTTTCGATTTTCGATAGTGGTGTTTCTCTGTCAATTGGATATAAAATTACTCGAATGGGTTTAATTTTTAGCAAATGCGAAATCCATAAATCCAATTCCTCACCTTGAGTATTGTCTATTGCTTCGCCATCGATTATACCTCGCAACATTAGCGTCTGAATCGATATTTCACCACTCATTTTTTGCAAATTTTCAACTACATCTTTAATTTTAATTTTGTCAAATGATTGATTAATAAGCTGAAACATTCGTTGACTTCCAGCATCGAGTTTCATCCATGGATTATCTAGTTTAAGCAAAGCATTGCGTATAGACTCGTCGCCAATCATGGTTGAATTGGATAAACAAGTAATGATGGTTTCGGGAAAATATTGCTTTCGAAGCTTTATAACTTCATCCACAATGTCCGCAAAATCGGGATGCATGGTAGGTTCACCGTTGCCAGCAAATGTAATGCTGTTTAAAACAAAATCGTTAAACTTTAGTTCCTTAAGTTTATTTTCCAAAGCAATTAAAATGTCCTTTTTATTGTGAAAGTTCAAGCTTAATTGCTTAGGCGAATCGCCCCAACCACATTCGCAGTAAACACAATTAAACGTGCATATTTTATTATTGCCAGGCAATAAATTAACGCCCAAAGAATTGCCCAATCGTCTGCTTTTTATTGGACCAAAAACCAAATCATCCCACAAAATTCCACTCATATCATTACTTTTTGTTTTAGGATATAAAAGTATGAAATATTTTCAAGGTAACTTTATTTAAAATTCTTAATTTCTATTTACTTATCCTAAATGAACATAAAAAGCATTTAATTGAAAACTATTATTCATTGAATTTGCGTACTATTTTGGCAGTAAACTCGGAGGTTGAACTAAGGTTTACTTGTTTTTAGCCTGTCGAAGCATCCGCAGCCTTCCTTCGACTTCGCCGTGGCGAATCAGGATGACGACTCCGTTTGCTCGGATTTGTAATCCGAACTTATTTTGTATTCTGAGCAATTTTTTGTTTGTACGGATTACAAATCCGAACAAGCTCTGGAAATGAGTATTCCTAAATTTAATCGATAGAATAATTTCTAAAATTACAGCCAAAACATCTCCATCAGAGTCCCTTTCCATCAGAGTCCCTTTCCATCAGAGTCCCTTTCAGGAGACTCTGATGAGGAATGAAGGAGACTCTTGAGGAATGAAAAATCAGAGTCCCATTCTCCATCAGAGTCTCTCGCAGAGGACTCTGATGAGGAATGAAGGACTCTGAAATCAGAATCCCATTAAAAACCTCCATCAGAGTCTCTCGCAGAGGACTCTGATGAGGATAAGTTGAAAATCAACCACAAAAAAGCATTTTTCAGAAGTTGACTTAAAGATTTTTCAATACCTTTGTCCTGTTTTAAATCAATTTAAACCATGAAAAAACAATTTTTAAGTGTGCTAATTATTGTTATTCAGCTGTTTAGTGCCGAATTTACGTCTGCACAGTCCTATAAAATATCGGGGAACATCAAGGGATATGAAGGTAATTTATATCTTTTCAGCTATTTTGGGGAACGTAAAATTTTAATCGATTCTGCGATTGTTAAGCAAGGAAGTTTTCAAATAAATTTGCCCAATAAAGCACCTTTGGGAATGTATAAAATTGCATTTTTTCGTGAATTTCAGCCAAGGCATCAAGGGGATAAAGAAATTTATTTCGACCTGATTTTTAATAACGAAAACATTGTTTTCACAACCGATGCTACAAATATTCAGGATAGTTTAAAATTTATTCAATCGCTAGAAAATAAAATACTATACGAATATACTAGAAATGATGTAAAAGTATGGCAACAACTTCAAGCACTATCGCAAGCATTCACTTTATTGGAAGAAAATGATAATTTTCGGAAAGTTATTGAAGAGAAATACAATCAAATTCGTGCAAAACAAAATTCATACACCGAAAAATTATTAGTAAACAATTTGGGTAGTTTTGCTTTTCGTTACATTAAATCTACACGTTCGGCAATGCCTCCTATTGGTCTTAGTGAAGAAGAAATGCAGGTTTTTATTAAAACACATTACTTCGATTTTATCGATTTTAAAGACACAAATCTTCTGTTTTGCGACTTATTTACGACCCATTCATTTGGTTTTGTAAAGATGAATATAGAATATGGAATAAGTAAACCCGAGCAACAAAAGAAATTTATCACGGCTATCGACACTATTTTTACTAAAGCCAAAGCCAACGACCGTGTTTTTTCAATGATTCGGAATTACATCATCAAAGGCTTTGAATATCTCGACATGGAAATAGTTCTTACGCACATTGCCGAACATTATATGATTCAAGAAAGTTGTGAAGATGAAGCCAAACAAAATAGTCGTTTAAAAATGCGTTTGGATGCGTTTAAAAAACTTGCAACTGGACAAAAAGCACCAGGATTCAAGTTTAGTTCGGATGGCAAATCGATTTCTTTATCCAGTATTGATGCTCCTTATACCATCGTGATTTTTTGGGCTAGTACTTGTCATCATTGCAAAGAGACGCTTCCAGATGTTCATGCACTTTATCAGCAACAAAAAACCAAAATTTTTGAAGTCGTGGCAATTTCTCTCGATTTGAATAAAGCCGAATACGAAACGTATATGAATGAACAAAAATTTAGTTGGATTAGCTATTGTGATTTTATGGGTTGGGATGGTAAAATTGCATCCGACTATAGCGTTTACGCCACTCCTACTATGGTTTTACTGGATAAAGATAAACGAGTAGTTGCGAAACCTACAAGTTTTTCTGAACTATTAGACGAACTGAAGGGAATTTTATAATTAGTGCTTGTGAGAAAACGCCAACTTCTTTCCGCCAAAAGTCGGACAAGCTGTTATACTTACAACGAATTCAGGTCGATTACACCAGTAAACTCCCTAAATTCGTTGCAGCGAAAGCCTCGAATTTGACGTTTTCTTATCAAACACTAAGTTTTATTGCAGGCACTAATTAGTGTCCGTCTATAATGTCCGATAACAGCGTTATTTTTGAACATTCTAGACAGCCACTATGATTTTATACCTCGGAAAAATTAAATCTATTTACTTATTTTACCATAAATGACGGTAAATAGTATACTTGCAGGGACTTTTTAGTATTTGGTAAATGTTAAGCCGGTAACTAATAACCGAATTCCAATTATTGGAGATTTCGACGAGCTCAATCACCATTTTTAGGTTGAGTCTATCGACTGGAGGTTGAGCCTGTCGAATGGTGGTTGAGCCTGTCGAAACCTCGGAATGAAAAGAAATCACCGTTTATTTCACTTTCCCATTTTCCATCAAACTTTCTAAAATTTGCACGGCATTAGTGGCTGCACCTTTTCGTAGATTATCGGCTACAATCCACATATTTAAGGTGTTTGCTTGCGAAAAATCACGACGAATTCGTCCTACAAAAACTTCGTTTTTATCTTTTGAAAACAGCGGCATTGGATACTCAAAAGTGGATGGATTATCTTGCAATTCGATTCCCTTTGAATTTCCTAGCAAATGTTTCACATCTTGTATGTCAAAATCATTATAAAACTCTACGTTAACCGATTCGGAGTGTCCGCCAACAACCGGAACACGAACCACCGTTGCAGTAATAGCAAGCGAATTATCGCCTAAAATCTTACGAGTTTCATTTACTAATTTTACTTCTTCTGAGGTGTAGCCATCTTCCATAAAATCACCACCATGAGGAATCAAATTTAGGTCGATTGGATGAGGGTAAACTTTTTCAACCTCAACTCCTGCCCTTTCGTCCATCAATTGCTTAACTGCTTTTACGCCAGTTCCAGTTACGGATTGATAGGTTGAAATTACTAGTCTTTTTATTCGATATGCTTTATGCAAAGGAGCTAAAGCTACTACCATTTGGATTGTTGAACAGTTTGGATTGGCAATGATTTTCGATGTTCCGTCAATATGATGTGGATTCACTTCGGGAACAACCAATGGAATATTTTCATCCATCCGCCAAGCCGAAGAATTATCAATAACCCAACATCCGTTATTCGCAAAAATTTGAGCCCATTGTTTGGAAACAGTCGAACCAGCCGAAAAAATTGCCACATCTGGTTTTTTATCCACCGCATCTGAAATGGAAATAACATCAATCTCTTTTCCTGCAATAATTAGTTTTTTTCCTATCGATTTTTCCGAAGCAGCTAAAATAATTTCATGCTTATTATGACCATTTTCTTCTAAAACTTTTAAAATCTTTGTGCCAACTAAACCAGTAGCACCAACTATTGCTATTTTCATATTATTTTTGATTAATTATTGACAAAAGTAATAAATTCATTAATTTTAGCATCACAATAAAAAAATCCTTTTGGTTTAATATTTTCTACCTATCTTTGTTATCCTTATTACAATATACATTATGGCAAAAAAAACTATTTTTCTTCTATCCTTGCTAATTATTTTTGCAAATTGCAATATTAAAGCACAAATTACAGAAGATTTTTCGGATGGAAACTTCACTGTAAACCCAACTTGGACGGGAGACGACACCTTATTTCAAATTTCTACGTACTCATCTTCCACATGGAGCGCAAAACCTAGATTACAACTTAATGCTACTCAAGCAGGTATTTCTCATCTTAGGTTTCAAAATCAATTAAGCAGTTTGGACAGCATTGAATGGCGTTTTTGGGTTCGTTTGAGTTTATCCAGTGGCACATCAACAACTAATAATGCCCGATTTTATTTAACTTCAGACAGTGATAACTTAGCTGGACCTTTAAATGGATTTTTTATTCAATTTGGCGACGACAACAATAGCTCAAAGGATAGTGTTTATCTATGCAAACAAGTTGGAACAAGCATCACAAAAGTAATTTATGGGTCGGTTACAACAACCACAGTTAGTCGTAACATCCGAGTAAAAGTTTTGCGAAACAATCAAGGATTGTGGACGTTATACACCGATTCGATTGGCGGAACAGCTTATAATTTAGAAGGGTCGGCCTTGGATAACTCAATTAATCCAGTTGGATACTCTGGCGTTTATTGTAAGTTTACTTCGAGCAATAAAACAAATTTTTATTTCGATGATATTTTTGTTGGAAACATCGAAAAAGACATCACTCCTCCTACTCTTGTGTCGGTTAATGTTTCAAGTCCTACTTCATTATTAGTAGAATTTTCTGAATTTATTCAACAATCAAGCATCACAAATATTGCCAACTATTTGGTTGACAATTCTGTTGGTTCCCCTACATCGGCTGTTTTTGACCCATTGTTTCCGAAAAGCATCACTTTAAATTTCGACAACGAATTTGCTGTAAATACTTTATATCACATTTTAATTAGTGGAATTAAAGATTTATCTGAAAATCAAATAGTTCCTGTTAATATTGCCTTTTCGAGATATGCTGCTTCCACTTGGGATGTTGTCGTTAACGAAATTATGGCTGATCCAACACCTTTAGTTGGATTACCCGATGTTGAATATGTTGAATTATACAATCGAACAAATTTGCCTATAAATTTAAACGGATGGATGCTAAAAATTGGAACTACCACAAAGATTCTTCCTTTGTTTATTTTACAAGCAAATTCGTATTTAATAATTTGTTCGGTAGCTAACCAAGGTTTGATGGATCCGTTCGGAAGCACTCTTGCTGTTTCAACACTTTCAATTACAAACGATGGTCAAAATATATCCCTTATCAGTCCCGAAAATATTACTATTCATTCAGTTTCTTTTTCTAGCTCTTGGTATCAAAACAACTTAAAAAAAGATGGAGGCTGGTCGCTGGAAATGATTGACCCAAACAATCCTTGTGCGGAACAAACAAATTGGAAAGCCTCTACCAATCCGAGCGGAGGCACCCCCGGAACACAAAACTCTATTTTTGCTTCAAATCCAGATTTAATTAATCCAAGCCTAATTAATGCCGTTGCTTTGGACCAAAATACCGTTCGAGTTTTCTTTTCCGAAAGTATGGATAACGCCACCTTTTTCAATCTTTCAAATTTTACAATTGATAAAGGAATTGGCAATCCTGCTTTAATTGTTTCGGATGATCCTAAATTGAAATTTGTTACGCTTACTTTTACCCAAGAATTTCAACAAAATACAACTTACAACTTAACAATTACGGATACTATAACTGACTGTGTTGGAAATTATATTGCCTTGCATTCAAGCGTAGCTTTTGCGGTGCCAGTTCCTGCGCAAGTTGGCGACATTGTTATAAATGAAGTACTTTCAAACCCTTTAGACGGCAGTGTGGATTATATCGAAATATACAATAAATCGAATAAATATATTGATTTAAGCAAACTCAAATTAGGTTCAATCACATCTAGCAGCTCTCAATTATATACTATTGCCCCCAATGGATTTGTAATGTTCCCTAGTGATTACGTTTTGCTTTCATCAAACACTCAAGTTGTAAAAAATTCGTATATTACATTTAGCTCATCAAACTTTATTCAAATGACATCATTTCCAACTTATAACAACGATGCTGGAACTGTGATGATTCAAGATACAAACTTTGTAAATATCGATTTATTAGTGTACGATGTAAGCATGCATTATCCATTACTTCGAACTACAAAAGGTGTATCTTTAGAAAGAGTGAATCCGAATCAACCAACACAAAATAATTCAAATTGGCACTCGGCTTCATCGCAGGTTGGCTATGGAACTCCTGGATATAAAAATTCTCAATTTTCAGATTTTATTCAAACAGATGAAACATTTACTATTGAACCTCAAATATTTACGCCAGATAACGATGGAAATAACGACTTGCTTTTTATTGGTTATAAATTAGGCGAATCTGGATATCGAGCAAATATTTGGATTTATTCGAGTTCGGGACAAAAAATAAAACAATTGGTTAACAATGATTTATTATCCACCGAAGGTGTTTATTCATGGGACGGAACCAACGAAGATAAATTACGAGCATCTGTCGGTATTTACATAGTTTTCATCGAATTATGGTCGATAGATGGTAAAGTTACCCGAACAAAAAAAACCGTTACTTTAGGTGCAAAATTTAATTAACAAACTATTCTTCACAATCAATATAAAAAATTATGAATCGATTAAAATTAACTTCGTTTTTAATTTTATCCATATTACTGTTGAGTTCTTTTTTTTCTTTAGCTCAAAACACTACGCAAGAAAGGCATAATGCAGATCAATACTATCGCAATTTAGGAAACATAGTTTCGTCCTTAGACACATTAATTCATTTAAGCACGCCTGTGTTAATACTTCCCGAAATTTATAAAAATGGAACTAAAACAATTCCTTGGTCGGTAGATAATTCAACTCAACCTTACTTACGCTGGATTTATTATCAAAGTGCTTTGGAGTGTGGTCAAGCATCGGGTATTGCTTACAATTTCACCTACGAAATTGACCGTGTTAGAAACACACCTGCTAGTACAATTGCCACACAATATCCAACACACTTTGCTTGGAATTTTAAAAATAACGGCTCAAATTTAGGAGTAAATTGTTTGGAAACATGGGATGTTATTAGAATGGCTGGAAGTCCAAACGTTGAAGACTGGGGCGGAACTCCATATTTTGGAGGATACAAACTTTGGAAAAGTGGATACGATTTTTACTATAAATCGATGAAAAACCGAATTTATCAAGTGTATGCAATTCCTGTAAATACTCCCGAAGGATTATTAACACTAAAAGCCTGGATTTATGATCACCTTGACGGCTCAGATGTTGGTAGTTTGGCGAATTTTTATTCAACTTATATTTCAAACAGCTATACTTTTCCAACATTGCCAGCAGGCACACCAGAAGCAGGAGCAAAAGTTATTACTACCTTTGGTTCTTACGTTAATCATTGTCAAACCATTGTAGGCTTTAACGATTCCATTCGATTCGATTATAACCTTGATGGACAATATACTAATGACATTGATATTAATGGCGATGAAATAGTTGACATGCGAGATTGGGAAATTGGTGGATTAAAATTCACAAATTCGTTTGGTTATGATTTTGCAGATAATGGTTTTTGCTACATGATGTATAAAACCTTAGCAGATAATTTAAACAATGGAGGAATTTGGAACAACACTGTTTATGTAATTAAAGTTCGCGAAAATGTAAATCCACTTCTGACTTATAAAGTTAAAATTAAACACACTGGTAGAGGACGATTGAAAATATCGGCAGGTATTTCTTCAAACTTATCTGCCTCAACTCCAGATTATATTCAAGAATTTTCGGTTTTCAATAACCAAGGTGGCGATTTTTACATGACGGGCGACACGCTCGAAATTTCTAAAACATTAGAATTTGGATTAGATGTTTCGGAATTACTTAACCATATTCAATCGGGAAGTCCCACAAAATTCTTCTTAAAAATTGACGAAACCGACCCAAGCAGCCAGTTTTCGGGAGATGTAATTAGCTTTTCGGTAATAAAATACACTTCTGCAACTCCTTCCGAAATCCAATCTACCCAAACGAATGTTCCCATTCAAAACAACACTACCACCTATCTTACAGCCGAAGCAAGCATAAATTACTCATCCCCGCAAATTAGCGATAACATTTTGCCTACCGCCGAAGCATACGAAAATTACGAACATCAACTCACCGCTACACAAGGAACATCTCCTTATAAATGGGAGTTCGATTACAATTATCAAGCGAGCACAAACAGTGAAGCTTATCCAAATATTGTTCAGCAACAACTTACAATGAATAATAGCGACAATGGCTATGTTATCAAAAGTTTACCTTTTACTTTTACGTATTTCGGAAAAAAATACAATCAAATCGTCATTTATGTCGATGGCTACGTCGAATTCCGTTACAATATTTATAATTGGCCATTTCCAATCGATAACGATTTGATTTTTAAAAGTCATGAGTTAATTGCACCATATTTTGCCGATTTAATTATTAATTCGGGACAAGGCATTTGGTTTGAATCAAGCTCCGATTATGTTGCTGTTAGATGGTTAGTTGGGGTAAAAAATCAAGCTGGCTCATTGGTAAATGTAAGTCTTAAACTATTTGCAAATGGTCAAATTGAATTCTATTATGGAAACATCACAACTTCAGCAGGAAATATTTGGAAATCTGGAATTTCGCGAGGAAACGCCAAAGACATTTTATACACTTCGCTTTCCAATTCATTTTTAACTAATTCCGAAGCTAAAAAAGTTCAATTTACCGTAAACACATTTCCAGATGAATTAAATTTGTCTGAAGATGGCTTATTAACTGGCAATATTTCAAGCTATTATAATAATTTCCCGATAAAAGTAAAAGTCATTGACAACAACGATTTATTGGCTCGCAAAACCGTTTCTTTATCTTCATCCTTTAGCAATCGCATTGTGGTAACTTCACATTCTGTTATTTCTGGAACTGATAATCGTATTGAAAATGGCGAAGAAACTAAACTTACAGTTACCATTAAAAACATTGACTCAATTGCAGTTACAAACGCTCAAATCGTAGCTTCGAGTTCCGATCCATATATTACATTTACGGATAACACAGAGTATTTTGGTTACATCGGACCAGGAAATTCATATACTTTAAATAATGCTTTTAAATTTAATGTGAGTACTAACATTCCAAATGAGCATCCAATTTTTATTGATTTAGATGTGATTTGCGACGGAAATCCATCGCATACACGTATAGCTTTAATTGCGTATTCGGCAGAATTAGTAATATCTTCGGTTCAGGTATTTGATGGAAATAATAATACATTAAATAAACTCGAAACAGACACGATTAAAGTAACCGTTAATAATTCGGGTGGTTCAACACTACATAACATTCAGGCTCTATTAAGTTCCAATGAAGTCGGCTTAATTATTACCAAAAATATTGATTCAACAACAAGCATAGCACCTTTTCAATCCCATCAATTTACATTTATTGTCCGAACATATTCTTCATTTATCGAAAACAGGATGTATGATTTTGTAATGAATTTAACCTCCTCCGAAAACTTCCATTTTACGAATGTGTTTTCGCTTTATGCTGGTTCTGCGGGCGAAAATTTTGAAACTGGAAACTATACTTCATATCCTTGGGTAATGAACACATTGCCTTGGACTATAAAAACAGATACTGTTTATGAGGGTTTGTATAGCAGCCGTTCGGGCTTGATAACCCACAGCCAAAATTCTGACATGTCGGTTGAATTAAATATTTTAACACCTGGTTTTGTTCGCTTTCATAAAAAAGTATCGTGCGAAGACCAACAAAGCGGTGCAAATTGGGATTACCTTTATTTTTCAATAGATGGAACCGAGCAAGGCAGATGGGATGGAACCATAAATTGGAGCGAAGAATTTTATCAAGTTTCGGCTGGAACTCACACTTTTAAATGGTCGTATGTAAAGGACTACACTGTAAGTGCCGGATTTGATGCTGCATGGATTGATAACATCAAATTTCCTGTTTTGGGAAGTTCAAATCCACAGTTTTCAACTGCTCCTGATTCCATTAGCTTAACGTTAAACCGAAACGAAATTGTAGATTATCCTGTTTATATACAAAACTCAAATAACTCAATATTGCTTTATCAAATTCAACTTAAAGATTTGCAAGGTTATAATTTATATTGGTTAAACGCAAGATATTCTGCTGGTTCGCTTAACGGACTTGAAACGGATACGGTTATTATGAGTTTTGATACCCATAATTTGCAACAAGGAGTTTACGAAGGAAGTGCCATTATAACTTTCAACAATGCTTCAATTACAAACATTCCAATTCATTTAACCGTAATATCTGCCGAAAACATTAATGAAAACCAGACCGAATCATTGTGTAAGGTTTATCCAAATCCCTCCACTGGAAATTTTGCTATTAAATTTGACAAAATGGTGGAAGAAGATATTATAGTTCGCATATTTACCATAGACGGAAAATGTATCCAAACATATTCTAAAACAGATTTTACAGAAAATGGAAGCAAATTGAATGTTTCGGGAATAACAAGCAATGGAATTTACCTTTATTCAATTTCATCCAAACAATATAACAAAACTGGAAAAATAAATATTATAAGGGAATAGTTGTGTTGTTTGTTTGTGCGAAGTCACAGACTTCGCACAAACAACCTGATAGATAGTTGTCCGAAGTCTCTGACTTCGGACAAAGACTTCGCACAACGTTATTTCAAATACATATCATGATGGCGTTCAATTTTTCGCCATAAATGAACTCTGTCAATTCCACGAACATTATGCTCGTGGCTTGGATAAACAAAATAATCCACCATTTTTCCTTCTTGAATACATTTATCTATAAACGACAAACTATGTTGTGGAACGACCGTAGCATCCTGTAATCCTTGGAAAATCAATAAATTGCCCTGAAGATTTTTAACATAATTGAGTACCGAAGCTGTTTCATAGCCATCCATGTTTTCGTCTGGGCGATCCATATAACGTTCGCCATACATTATTTCATACCATTTCCAATCGACAACCGGACCTCCACAAGTAGCCGAAATAAAAACTCCAGGATTACGAAGCATCATTGTCAACACCATAAATCCACCATAACTCCAACCATCCAATCCCATTCGAGTAGAATCAACATAAGGTAGCTTTTTCAAATAATTTACCCCTTCCATCTGATCTTCCATTTCCAAATCTCCAACATGACGATGGATGCAACTTTCAAACTCAAAACCACGATTAGAAGTTCCACGATTATCTAGTGTGAAGATTAAATATCCTTTTTGAGCCATGTATTGCAAAAAATGTCCTGCTCCATTCCAACTGTTTTTAACCAATTGAGAATGTGGACCTCCATATATATAAACCAATACTGGATATTTTTTCGATGGATCAAAATCGGATGGTTTTATCATTCGACAATATAAATCCTGATTTTCTTTATTTTTGATGGTAAAAATGCTTGTTTCTCCTAAATTATAACTTGTCAATGGGTTTGTGCTCTCAAAAATATCCCTAACTTTTGTTCCATTATTTGTCATTAAAACATATTTATTGGGAATTGTTTGGCTATTATATTGGTCGATAAAATATTTGTAATCGGGCGAAAAATATGCATTGTGTTGACCAATAACATTCGTGAGTTTTACCAATTTACCTGTTTTAAATTCGTACGAATAAACATGCGATTCAATCGGACTGTCGATGCTTGCCATAAAGTATAAAAATTCATCTTTTGCATCCGTTCCAATTAACTCTTGCACAACCCATTGGCCTTTAGTGAGTTGTTTTAACATGGTTCCATAACGGTCGAACTGGTAAAAGTGATTCCATCCGTCGCGCTGACTTAACCATAAAAACTGATCGGAATTACTATTTAAAAAACACATAGGACTTGTTGGTTCCACATAACGGTTATTTTTTTCTTCGTAAACTGTTTTTATAAAAAACCCAGTTAAAGCATCGTATTGATTCAATTTTAAATTATTTTGATACCGATTTAAAACAGCAACATAAATGGATAATTCATCTTTTCCCCAAACTACATTGGTTAAAAACTGCTCTTTAGGCTCGCCAGTTTGCAAAAAAACCGTTTCACCATTTGAGTTGTTATAAATTCCAATGGTTACATGATGACTTTCCATACCAGCCATCGGATATTTTTCAAAATCCGCAGCAGCAACACGTTTGGATATGTCAACCAAAGGATAATCAGTAACCATCGATTCATCCATCCGGTAAAAAGCTAAATAATTTCCTGTTGGAGACCAAAACAAACCTTTATTAATTCCCCACTCGTTTCGATGCACTTCGGTTCCATTTTTAATTCCATTTCCACCATCTTTTGTTACTGGAAAATTATTTTTGCTTTCCGAAACATAGATATTGTTTTTTTGAACGTAGGCAACTTTCTTTTTGGTTGGGTCAATTTCAAAATGATCACCATCTTTTAAAAATTCGGTAATTACCGAAGCTCTTTTTGTTTTTAAATCAAACGAAACATATCTGGTTTCGGTTAAAAAAGCAAACGAATTATCGTCCGTCCAAGTAAATAAAGGAATTCTTTTCATCGATTCCAATCCAAGCGATTTCATTGATTCATTAAACCTAGCGAGATTGATAACAGTATCGATTTTGTTTTTTTTGGTATCACACTGAACAATGGCATTATTTGCAACCCATGTGTAAACATTATTATTTTTCCACTGAAGTTGACTTAAACTTTGAGGGGATAATTTTCCTGTAAAAACATCTGGTAAATTTATCATTCCTTTTTGTCCAAAAGAACATAAACTAACAAGGAATAATACCGAAAATAATAGGGTTTTAAAAGATTTCATATTCTATAATTATTTAATATTTAGCAATTTCGACAAATTCTTTAATTACATTTATATTGTTTTCAATGGCTGTACCAATTACAACAATATCGGCTCCTGCTTTAAAGGCAGTTTCGGCATCATCGGGAGTTTTTATTCCGCCACCAACAATAAGCAAGCAAGAAGTATTGGATTTTACTGCCGAAATGGATTCGGAACTTATCTTGCATTTAGCCCCACTACCAGCCTCCAAATAAATAGCTTTCATCCCTAATAATTCTCCAGCCATTGCAGTGCAAACCACAATATCTGTTTTACCCGAAGGAATGGGACTGGTATTGCTCATATATTCGACGCTTGTTTTTGTGCCACTTTCTATTAAAATATAGCCCGTTGGGATTATATCAATATTAGCTTTTTTAAGTTTTGGAGCTGCCAGTACATGTTGTCCGATTAAAAATTCGGGATTACGACCCGAAATTAACGACAACAATAATATTCCATCGGCTTTATCGCTTACTTGCATCATATTACCCGGAAAAATATATACAGGAATTTTAGTTTGTTTTTTTAAAAAAATTATAGTTTTTTCGAATGAATCGCCCATCAGCAAACTCCCTCCAACCAAAAAACAATCCACAGGACTAAGCAAACATTCCTCCACAATCCAAGTTAGAAACAATTCGTCCACTTTGTCTGGATCTATTAAAAGAGCAATACGCCTCTTTTTGGAATTATTTAGCATCATGTAATTTCTTTTGATTTTGCAAATATATCGTTTTTACTAAGAATAATTATTATCAAAATTGTATTATACATTTATAAATGTTAAAACATCATTCTTTTGAAACTTTAATCTAATTTGACAGTACTAAGTTAGTGTTTGCAATTACTTGTTAATGTATTTTTTATTTAAACCCTTTTTTATCTTAAAAAAACAGCTTTTCATCTAAAAAATGTACAATTCAATAAAAAACAACTATTTTTGCAATTAATTATTCACTTTTATTTTGAGAATACTTTAGTAATTACTATATTTGCAACTTATATTTTAAAATTAACCATCTAAAATTAATAATCAAAAAAAAAAAACATGAAAAAAATTATCATTTTAAGCATGCTTGCAGCTTTTGTTTTTTCAGCTAGTGCTCAAGTAGCTATAACAAAAGGCAGCATGGAAAAAGTAGGTCAAAGTCATTTAAAATCTTTACCTTACAGCCAATTAAAACAACAAAAAGACATTTTTGCTGGTTGGATATTCCCATCAGATATCGCAACAAATTTGAATTCTGGTGCAGACGATTTTTATGATGCATATTCACAACCAATTTGGCCTGATTCAACCGTAGCTACTGTTAGTGCTACTGGTAAAAACTATGTTTGGATGCACTCAATTGCCTATACATTTGATGCTCGTTCATCTGGTTTAGACGAAAACTTATCAGATGCCCCTGTTGGCACAACTGTTTCTTACAAAGTTGACAGTCTTGCTATTGGTGCATGGTACGAAGTAAGAAATGGAAAATACGACACCCTTTTAATTGAAGTAGGTGCAGTTGATATTACAAGCACTACTGCTTTGTTAGGTCTTCAACTTGGCGTTCCAGATACTTCTTTAAGTGTCCTAAAAGTTACTAGTGTTGGAACACAACAATACGGCGTTGGAACATCTTGGAATAATTTAGGCAAACAAACTATAAAATACACTTTAACTGAAAACGATTCTACATTAGCCTTTTTAAAATATATAAACATTGCTATTCCTTCAACAATTACCGTTAATCCTGGTCAAGTTTTAGGTGTTAACGTTACTTTTATTCCTGGAACAAGCTATACAATAGGTGATACTCTTATGGTTTACGGTCAAGATGCAATTCAATCGGAAAAATTGAATTCATTCTTATTTTATTATATGTCTGCAAAAGAAGCTTCTGGTGCTGCTTTCTTTGATCCATTTGGAAAAAATTTATTCCAATTTAATCACTCATTCACTCGCTACCAAACTTGGACTGGCAGTTCTGCTGCTACACTAAACCAATGTTTATATCCAGAAGCATGGGGAGCAAGCTTAATGGCATTTAAAGTTTCTGAAGTTCAAAGTATAAGTAAAAACAACACACTTCAAGTTAATGCTTATCCAAATCCAGCTCAAAATATTCTTAATGTTGATTTAGCTACTACTGGTACAGCAACAGTTTCTATCGTAAACTTAGTTGGACAAAGTGTAAAAGAAGTTAGCGTTAACCAATTAAAAAACACTATTAACATCAGCGATTTATCAGCGGGCATGTACATGTTAAAAGTTTCTCAAAACGGAAAAGTTTATACCAACAAATTTGTTGTAAAATAAATTATTCTGATTCATAATAAAAAAAAGAGCTGAAATAATTTCAGCTCTTTTTTTTATTGGAAGTTGAGCCTGTCGAAACTTCCGAATACTATTAATAAACAATTCTTAATGGTAAATCAATAACCAGTTAAGATTTCGACAAGTGATTGGAGGTAGAGCCTGTCGAAACCTCCAAGTAATATTAATGAAGTTAGTAATATGATTTCGACAAGCTCAATCACCATGACAAGCTCAATCCCATTGGTTAAATTCAAACTTTCTTCCCTCGAAAATATTTTTTTGTTATTTTCGTTTATTATTTTGAACAAACTTTATTTATTAGTGTTATTAAACCGATACATTTATTAATTTTCAAATATTATGGCAAGAAAAACAAAATTAATTTTATCCGTTTTACTGGTAGTAACAATTGGAGTAATTTACGCAGCACCATCCATTACAAAGGCTTTTCAATCATCTAACAACAAACAATCAGATGTACTGATGATGAATAAAACCATGTACCTCAAGCAAATTTACGACTATGACAAAAATCCTAATAACTACATCTACAAAGGCAACAAGCCCTCGGTTATA
Organism: Bacteroidales bacterium; assembly: GCA_038210985.1. Taxonomy (GTDB): domain Bacteria; phylum Bacteroidota; class Bacteroidia; order Bacteroidales; family WCHB1-69; genus JAQUGA01. Next base: position 7,754 of record JBBQWB010000003.1, on the reverse strand, counting down.
GATTTTTATGCCGACTGGTGTGGACCATGCAGAAGAGTAGCTCCAATAATGGACGAATTGTCGATAAAGTATAAAGGCAAAGTAGATTTTTATAAAGTAAATGTGGACTTTGAAAAAGAATTGGCAAATATTCATGGGATAACAAATATTCCAGTAGTTGCATTTTTTCCTGTCAAAGGCGAACCCCAATTAACTATTGGAGCATTGCAAAAAGAAAAATATATCGAAATTATTGATAATTTATTAACTGATAAAAAATAAAAAAAATGGCAGAATTTTTAACAAAAGAAACATTCAAAGAGAAAGTTTTTAACTACGAAGTAAATAAAGAATGGAAATTTGAAGGCACAAAACCAGTATTAATTGATTTTTATGCCGATTGGTGTGGACCATGTAAAATGTTGTCGCCAATTATTGAAGAACTTGCTCAAGAATATAAAGGTAAAATCGACATCTATAAGGTGGACACAGAAGACCAACAAGAACTTGCATCCGTTTTTGGAATTCAAAGTATTCCTTCGTTATTATTTGTTCCAGTTGAAGGAGTTCCAACAATGGCAGCAGGTGCACTTCCAAAAGAAACTTTAAAAGAAGCCTTTAAGGATATTTTTAAAATTGACTAATGACTATTTGGGACGAACGTTATAGTAGTCAAGAATATGTTTATGGCACACAAGCCAATAAATTTTTCCAGAAAGAATTGCAAAAAATTCCTCCTGGAATTATTTTATTACCAGCCGAAGGCGAAGGTCGTAATGCGGTTCACGCTGCCAAGGAAAATTGGAAAGTTTATGCAATAGACTCGAGCATCGAAGGTCAAAAAAAAGCTCTCAAGATTGCGGAACAAATGAATGTACAAATTCATTACACCGTTTCGGATTTAAAAGATTTTGACTTTCCAACAGAAAAATACGATGCAATAGCAATGATTTATGTACATCTTCCAAATGCAATTCGAAAAAAAATTCATCACAAACTAATAAATTCATTAAAAGTTGGAGGAAAATTTATACTGGAAGCTTTTTCAACCGAACAGCTACAATATACATCTGGTGGACCAAAAACGCTCGAACTTTTGTACACGCTCCAAATGATAAAAGATGATTTTAAAGATCTGCAATTCATCAATTTAGAAACTACAATCACCAATTTATCCGAAGGATTGTATCACAAAGGGGATGCACACGTAGTACGTTTAGTTGGTGTGAAATAGAAAGACTATGTGGATTCATAAAAATTGTTGTTAATGTTTATTCCCATTTGGGAAATTAAAATCATTTTTAAAATATTTTCTATTGATATTTACTATTGTCCGATAAAAAAAAAATTCTTCGCTTCGCTACCAATGACAAAATTCAGCAACTATCACATTTAAAGCTGATTACATACTTGCTTCGATGTTAATGTCCTAACGGACTATAACATATTTGTCCGTAGGACATTAATTTTAATAAAAAATTCATTTGTATTTAAAAAATTCCACGTAGTGGATTAACAGACCTCTGTTTGCTCGGATTGCAAATCCGAACAAGCTCTTTTTATAAATAGATACAAAAGTCTAAAACTTCTATCACTGTCATTACCTCTTTATTTCCAAAATATCGCATGAAATCTCTGAATGATAATCAATTAGCGTAGAAAAATATCAGGTTTAATATATTCTAAAATGCTTATCGAGAAAAAGTGATTGATATTTATGACCTACACAAAAAAAATCAATAAAAATCACAATCCAGGAATTGAAGAAATTAAGTTTCGACTATATTCTGTTTTAGGATTTGCATAAATTTCATCCGAATCACCAAATTCAACCATATTTCCATCTTTCATTACAATCATTCGGTCGGACATATATTTAACTACCGATAAATCGTGCGAAATAAAAATATAGGTTAGTCCAAATTCATCTTTTAAATCGTTCAGCAAATTTAGCACTTGTGCCTGAACAGAAACGTCTAAAGCCGAAACACATTCGTCGCAAATAATTAGTTCGGGTTTTACCGATAAACTTCGAGCAATACAAATACGCTGACGCTGACCTCCCGAAAATTCGTGTGGATATCTGTTAAACGAATCGAGAGATAAAGCCACTTTTTCCATTAAAAAATGAGCATATTCCTTACATTCTTTATGCGTTGAAAATATTTTATGCACCATCATTGGTTCCATAATGGCTTCACCAACCGAAATACGTGGGTTAAGAGAGGAATATGGATCTTGAAAAATGATTTGCATGCTTTGACGAAATGCCTTTAACTCGGATTTTGTCAGTTTTGTAACATTTTTACCTTTATATATTACAGAGCCAGATGTAGGTTCTAATAAACGCATTATGGTTCTACCAAGCGTTGTTTTTCCACATCCCGACTCTCCAACCAATCCCATCGTTTCGCCTTTATAAATCTCGAAAGACAATTTATTAACCGCACTAAGTTCAATCGTTGGTTTTCCCCAAAAGTTTCGCTCTACCACATATCTTTTTTCTATCTGGTTTACAACTAAAACAGGCTCTTGAGAATAAATTAATCGATGCTGCTCTTCTCTTTTATCCTTGTTTAATTCTTTGCTCCTAATAGAAATTTCTTCGGATTTATTATCTAAAAACTCAGAAATAGTTGGCAAACGATGAGGTCGTTTTTTAATATTCGGACGACAATACAAAAGCCCCTGAGTGTATGGATGCTGAGGATTGTTAAAAACATCTTTCGCATTCCCCTTTTCAACAATTTCGCCTCTGTACATTACCACCACTTCGTCGGCAATTTCAGAAATAACACCCAAATCGTGCGTTATAAACAAAATGCTCATCCCATATTTTTGTTTGAGTGACAAAAGAATCTCGAGAATCGTTTTTTGTACCGTAACATCTAAAGCTGTAGTTGGCTCATCGGCTATTAAAATTTCAGGATTTGAAGACAAAGCCATCGCAATCATTACCCTTTGTTTTTGTCCACCAGAAATTTCGTGTGGATATGAATCAAATATTTTTTCGGGTCGTGGCAACATAACTTCTTTTATAAGTTCCATTGCTCTTTTTTTAGCTTTATTGGTCGAAATGTTTTGATGAGCCTTAATTGCTTCCATAATTTGTTCGCCACATTTCATCGTTGGATTGAGCGAACTCATAGGTTCTTGAAAAATCATGGAAACAACTTTGCCACGAATCGAAATCATCTCTTTTTGTGATTGTTTCAGCACGTCAATTAAGCCGTTTTTAGTTTGAAGCAAAATTTTTCCCGAAGGAAAATGAGCTGGTGGCTCATGCAAAAGTCGCATTATCGACAAACTAGTAACCGATTTACCAGAACCCGATTCGCCCACAACACCAAGTATTTGATTTTTTTTAATCTCGAACGAAATATTTTTTACGGCTAATTTATTTCGATTTTTAAAATCAAATCCAATACTAAGATTTTCTATTTTTAAAATCGACTCATTTTGTTCCAACTCGTTCATAATAGCTATTAAATATCGTTGTCGAAAAGCGACTTTTGATCTCCACCTAATTTTATTTTTCCAAGATGTTTATAAGCCATAGCAGTCGCTTCTCTACCACGTGGAGTTCTCATTAAATATCCTTCCTGAATTAAAAATGGCTCATACACCTCTTCAATAGTTCCCGAATCTTCTCCTACAGCAGTAGCAATAGTAGTTAAGCCAACAGGTCCACCTTTAAATTTATCAATTATCGTATTTAAAATCCGGATATCCATTTCATCTAAACCATTTTTATCCACATTTAAGGCATCAAGTGCATATTTTGCAATTTCAATATCAATATTTCCATCGCCAATTATTTGTGCAAAATCTCGAACTCTACGAAGCAATAAATTTGCTATACGAGGAGTTCCACGACTTCTTCGTGCAATTTCCCATGCCGCAGTATCCGAAATGTAAATATTTAAAATAGATGCTGCACGCACAATAATTTTCTTTAAAGTTTCGGCATCGTAGTAATTTAAGCGAGCATTTATTCCAAACCTCGAACGTAGAGGTGCGGTAAGAAGTCCAGAGCGAGTAGTAGCTCCAACCAAGGTAAATGGGTTAAGAGAAATTTGAACCGAACGAGCATTTGGACCAGTTTCAATCATGATATCTATTTTGTAATCTTCCATTGCCGAGTACAAATATTCTTCCACCACTGGAGACAATCGATGAATTTCGTCAATAAACAGCACATCATTGGGCTCTAAATTTGTGAGTAAACCAGCCAAATCGCCGGGTTTGTCAATAACTGGACCAGATGTAACTCTCAAATTTACGCCCATTTCGGTTGAAATAATATGCGAAAGTGTGGTTTTTCCTAAACCAGGAGGTCCATGCAAAAGCACATGATCCAAAGCTTCGCCACGTAATTTAGCAGCTTTTACAAAAATTTTCAAGTTTTCAACGATATTGTCTTGTCCTTGAAAATCTTTAAAATCTGCTGGTCGTATCGCTTTTTCGTATTCTCTATCGCTTGCTGACAGCTTTGAGCCACCAGCATCTAAAGTATGCTCCATATTCAATTAATAATTTATACAAACGTACACTTTTTTTTTGAATACTTTAATCTCGCATTACAATTGATATTTTGCACCTGCAAGAAAACGCCAAATTCTTTCCACCAAAGGTCGGACAAGCTTTTATACTTGCAAGAAATTCAAATCATTCCGTCCAAGATTTTGTTGGTTTTCTTTCAATTTACATCACCTTCTTATCCCGTCATAAAAAATGTAATTCTCTGAATATCAGCACACCCTTTAGGGCAGGAGCAATGATGATTTTCAGTAAAAAACATACAAAATATTAATCGGGATGAGGATTTCAAAATTGAAAAGCAACGATGAAAAAGCAATTTTTAGAAGTCACCTTTACTAATTTTTTATCTATAAATTTGATAAGTTAATCCTTTTTACTAATTTAGCGAAACTTTATAAAAGATATTAATTATGAAAAAAATTTTAACGCCTACCGATTTTTCTTATGGATCCGTTCACGCATTAAATTATGCTGCTATTTTAGGTAAAAAACTAAATGCCGAAATTACTACAATATGGGTTGATAACACTTCTTCTATGGATATCAAAGGCGACATTGTAATTAATGAAATTAAAAAAGATGCAAAAATTAATTTGGATTTACAGATTAATGATGTAAAAAAGAATTTTCCAGATCTTAAAATTTCCACTAAAATCAGAAGTGGAAAAGTTTACAAAGAAATAGCAAGTTACGCACAAACATCAAACACCGATATTATTATACTTGGCACCCATGGAGGGTCGGGTTACGAAGATTATTGGATTGGAAGCAATGCCTATCGAATTGTTTCAACTGCCGAATGTCCTGTAATTTCGATACGTCCAAATTATAAATTTTCGGAAAAAGGAATTTCAAAGATATTAGCTCCAGTAGATCACACTGGCGATACTCTTAGTAAAATTGATACTATCATCGAATTTGCAAAAAAATTCGATGCTGAAGTTCAAATTTTAACGCTTTATTCAACTCCTTTAAAAACAATTAATCGCAAAGCCGATTATGCTACTACTTTTGCTTATAATAAAATGAAAAATGAAGGAATTACAGTGTACCAAGATGTAATAACTACTTCGAATATTACAGCTGATATTCTTCGATTTATTCATGAAAGTAATATCGATTTATTAACCATAATGACTGATCAAAAAAGCAAAGAGTCGCAAACAATGCCAGGTCAAGAAGCACAACAGTTATTAAATCAATGCGATATTCCCGTTCTATCCATTAATGGACTATAATTTTTTAAAAATGAAAAATACAATTATCAAACTAAATATATTGTTGATTTTTGCAATACTTTTTCCTATTCATGTGTTTTCGCAAAGCATTCAAACAACAACAGGGGTTGGCATCGACGATTTAACTCGAAAATACATACAAGCCAATGCAAAAGTTAAAACGATAATGGGGTTTAGAGTTCAAATATTCTTCGACTCTGGCAACAGTTCTCGAAATACTGCCGAATCGGTAAGATCAAAATTTAAAGCTAAATACCCATCCATAGACGCTTATTTGACCTTTAAAGAACCCAATTTTAGAGTTAGAGTTGGAGATTTTAGAACTCGTCATGAAGCACGTGGATTCCTAAGCAAAATACAGCTCGATTACCCTAATGCTTTTGTAATTCAAGATGAAATAAATTTACCTGGCTTAAACATTCCAGACAATAGCGAAAATAAAGAAAATTAAATACTTAAAAATAAGTGTTAAAACATATATTGTCATGATTAAAAAAAAAATTATATCTTTGCAAAAAAAAATATAAACAAATTTTTAAGATTATAAACTAAAAAAAAATAAAAATGAAGAGAATACACCAAAATCTATTTATCTTATTTATACTTTCAGCTCTTGTTTTTTCGGGCTGCGGACTAAAAAAGATGGTTAAAAAATATCCTGAAGTAAAGTATGAAGTAAAACCACAAGTGCTTGAAACACATGGCGGAAAAATTCAAGTATCCATTCAAGGAAAAATTCCACCAAAATATTTCCATAAAAAAGCTACTTTAGAAATAACTCCAGTACTTAAATCGGATAAAGGTGAAATTACGCTTAAACCAATAAAACTTAAAGGAGAAAAAGCTTTAGGTGATGGTACCGTAATTAGCAAAAAAAATGGTGGATCTTTCTCTTATTCTGAAACTTTTGATTATAATCCAGACTTCAATAGTTCTGTATTATACGGAAATGCAAAAGCTCAGTTAAAAAAGAAATCTGCTACCATGACTCAAGTAAAATTTGCAGATGGTGTTATTTATACTAGCGAACGCATTGTTGTAGAACCTGAATTAGTTTCTCAATCGGCACCTGGCAATGGCACTAATTTAATTTATGCAAACCATGGTTATGTTAAAGAAGTTATTATCTCTAACGAAGCTACTATATACTTCGAACTTGATAAATCCGATTTAAATTGGAAATTATCGATGAATAAAGATACAAATACAGCAAAGCAACTTACTGCCTTTATTGATTTTGTTAAAAAAGAATATGTAGTTAAAGATTTCAGTTTAAACTCATGGGCTTCTCCCGAAGGTGAAGAATCACGTAACTCTAAACTTTCCGAAAGTCGTGGTGCTACTGGTTTAAAATGGTTTAACGAACAAATGGCAAAATACAAAAAAGAAAAAGCTAAAACTTTAGTTGTTAAAGAAAAAGATATTACTCTTACTATCCCTGAATTAATTGCTAAAGCAAATGGTGAAGACTGGGAAGGTTTTATGAAAGCAGTAGAAGCATCAAACATTAAAGACAAAAATGCTATTTTAAACGTAGTTCGTTCTCAACCTGATGTTACTCGTCGTGAGCAAGAAATTCGCAACATGACAGTTATTTATAAAGAAATTGAAGACGCTATTTTACCTCCACTTCGTCGTGCTACATTCAAAATGAATTGTTTAGAACCTCGTAAAACCGACGAACAAATTGCTTCTTTAGCAACTACTGAACCTGCAAAACTTGACAATAAAGAGATTTTTTACGCTGCTACTTTAACTACCGATTTATCTACAAAAGAAAAAATATATCGCAACGCAATTAACATTTATCCTCAAGATTGGAGAGGTTATAACGACCTTGGAACAGTTTTAATAATGAAAGGGAATGCAAGCGAAGCGAAAACAATGATTGAAAAAGCAAATACCATTTCTCCAAACAATGGTTTAGTTATTAACAACCTTGGAGTTATTGCTTTAATGAACAAAGATTGGGCAACTGCTAAATCATATTTTGAA
>JBBQWB010000002.1:0-88969 GCA_038210985.1 Bacteroidales bacterium | reverse complement strand
ACAGTTATTTTTTTTTTTAAAACCTGGTTTTGTCCTTCTCTATGGTGTTCTATTTTTTCGTTTCCCAAAAATTTGTGTCCTATTTCAATCACTCCCCAAAACTTCGCACAACTTGAGACTCCTATTTGTTAGCTTTACAATAATCAATAGTAGCTTTCACAAAACTAACAAACAATGGATGGTGGCTTGCAACGGTACTTTTATATTCGGGGTGAAATTGAACACCAATAAACCATGGATGACTTGGTAACTCAATTATTTCAACCAAATTTTTATCTGGATTTATTCCCGAAAAGACCATTCCTTTAGCCTCAAAATCAGCCATATATTTATTATTAAACTCATAGCGATGACGATGGCGTTCTGAAATTAATTCTTTTTTATAAATACTGGATACTTTAGTATTTGGTTTAATTTTACATGGATAAGCACCTAGCCTCATTGTTCCACCCTTATCATCCTTGCTTTTTTGATCTTCCATAATATCAATTACAGGATAGGGAGTGTCTTTATCAATTTCTGTTGTATGAGCTTTTTCCCAGTTTAATATTTGGCGAGCAAACTCAATAACTGCACATTGCATACCCAAACAAATTCCTAAAAAAGGCACATTGTTTTCGCGTGCCCATCGAACTGCTAAAATTTTGCCCTCAATTCCTCGTTCGCCAAAACCTGGTGCAACTAAAACCCCACAGTTACCTCTCAGCCTTTCTTCAATATTTGTTTCATCCAGTTTTTCCGATTGAATCAAGTTAAGTTTTACTTTGCATTTATTTGAAACTCCAGCATGAACAAAAGATTCGCAAATAGATTTATAAGCATCTTTAAGTTCAACGTATTTTCCAACTAAAGCAATTTCAACTTCTTGCTTTGGATTTTTCAAGGTGTAAAGAAACTCTTTCCACTGTTTTAAGTTAGGCTCTGGTACTCCCACAATTCCCATTTTTCGTAAAACTTCACTATCCAAAGCTTCTTCATGCATTAAAAGAGGTACGTCGTATATAGAATCGGCATCAATTGATTCGATAACCGAAGTTGGCTCAACGTTACAAAATAGAGCAATTTTATTGCGCATCGATTCGTTTAAATGTTTTTCGGTACGACACACAATAATATCGGGCTGAACTCCTTGTTCAAGTAAAGTTTTTACCGAATGCTGTGTAGGTTTTGTTTTTAATTCACCAGCAGCAGCCAAAAATGGAACCAATGTTAAATGTATAGACAAACATTTATTTCCCATTTCCCATTTTAACTGTCGAACAGCTTCCACAAAAGGAAACGATTCAATATCGCCAACCGTACCACCAATTTCGGTAATTACAAAGTCATATTTACCTTCATTGCTTAGTGCTTTAATTCTTCGGATAATTTCGTCGGTAATATGTGGAATAACTTGAACGGTTTGTCCTAAATAATCGCCATGGCGTTCTTTATTAATTACCGATTGATAAATTCTGCCAGTAGTAATATTGTTTGCTTGCGATGTAGGAATGTTCGAAAAACGTTCGTAATGCCCTAAATCCAAATCTGTTTCGGCACCATCATCTGTTACAAAACATTCTCCATGTTCGTATGGATTAAGAGTACCTGGATCAATATTAATATATGGGTCGAGTTTTTGAATGGTTACCGAAAAACCACGTGCTTTTAAAAGTTTTGCCAACGAAGATGAAATTATTCCTTTTCCCAGTGAAGAAACTACTCCTCCTGTAACAAAAATATAACGTGTACTCAAGTTCATTGGATGTATATTAAATCTGTATTATGTTGTTTATTTTTAATAAAAAAAACAAAAATACTACTTCTAATCAAAGAAGAAAGTATTTCTGTGCAAATATCTACAAAGTGAATAATATATTAAACAAAAATCTATTATTTAACAATTATCTATAAGAATTTGAGCAAACAACCAATTTTTTATTTACAAATATGATTTTAAATTGCTGCTTTTAGAGTTTTGTTTTAACCGGCGAATAGCACGTTCTTTTATTTGACGAACACGTTCGCGAGTTAAATCGAATTTTGCTCCAATTTCTTCAAGGGTTAGCTCGTGATTACAACCAATTCCGAAATAGAGATTCAAAATATCTTTTTCTTTTTCACTTAGAGTTGAAAGAGTACGTTGAATTTCCTCGAATAAGGATTCTTTAATTAATAAAGAATCGGTATTTGTATTATCTTCAGGAACAAATGTGTCCACAAATTTTGTATCATCTTCGGAAGACAAAGGAGCATCCATCGATACATAATTTGAATTAATTTTCATCACATCCGAAATTTTGTATTCGGGAATATCAAGCGATTCCGAAATTTCGGCAATTGTTGGAGGTCGCTCAAACGTTTGTTCGAGGCGTGAAATTTCTTTTTTAATTTTATTTAAGGAACCTACTTGATTTAAAGGTAAACGGACAATTCTGGATTGTTCGGCAATAGCTTGTAAAACCGACTGACGAATCCACCACACTGCATACGAAATAAATTTAAAACCTCTAGTTTCATCAAAACGACGTGCGGCTTTTATTAATCCAACATTTCCTTCATTTATAAGATCGGGCAAACTTAATCCTTGATTTTGATATTGTTTAGCAACCGAAACCACAAATCTTAAATTTGCTTTTGTTAGTTTTTCAAGTGCTAATTGATCACCTAATCTGATTCTTTTGGCAAGTTCTACTTCTTCATCTGCCGAAATCATTTCTTCTTTGCCAATATCCTGAAGATATTTATCTAAAGAAGCAGTTTCGCGATTGGTAATGGATTTTGATATTTTTAGCTGTCTCATATATTTTAGTGCCAATTAGTAAGGATTATCAATACTTTTAATTAACCTTTAAAGGGTCATTTTTGTTCAACGAAATTAGGTTATTTTTACAGAAATAAAAAATTTACCCTTCATATATTTTGTTAAATTTTATTTTTTTTCTATTAGATGTTGATTCTTAGCTACATGTCAATTGCATAATAAACCTTCATCCCATTTGGATAAATACCATCAATAAGCAAACTTCCATTTTTTGAATTTATTATTTCCTGAATTTGATCCACACTGTTTATTGGTTTATTATTTATACTTAATATTATATATCCTTCGCGTATGCCAGCACTTTGAAAAATACCTTTATCCACTTTTGATATTTGAATCCCATTATTTATTCGTAAACTTTGTTTTATTTTATTTTCAATTGGAACTAAAACAATTCCTAAATGCGAGATATTATTCAAATCGCTTTTTTTGATTATTTCGGTGGTGCCATTTTTATTTTTCAGCGTTAAGGTAATGGTTCTTACTTTTTCATTTTTTTGAATCAATGCTTCAATTTTATCACCTGGACGATATTGAGCTATTATCTCTTTTAATTCGGCATAACTATTAATTGCGTGTCCGTTTATAGAAAGCAAAATATCGCCCACACTAATTCCTGCAGCCGAAGCCGTTCCTTTTTCATCCACATAATTAATGTAAATCCCCTTAATTTCATTTAGCTTTAAATCCGCAGCCAATTTGCTGTTAATTTCCGAAAAAGATGCTCCAAAATAAGCTTGTTGAATGATGCCATACGTTTTTAAGTCTTCGGTTACTTTTTTTACAATATTTGAAGGAATAGCAAACGAATATCCTGTGTATGAACCTGTGGTTGAAGCAATAGCAGCATTAATACCAATTAATTCGCCCGAAGTATTTACCAATGCTCCTCCACTATTACCCTGATTAACGGCGGCATCGGTTTGAATAAACGACTCTATGCTTCCACTTTTGCCTAAAATATTCAAATTTCGAGCCTTTGCACTTACAATTCCAGCTGTAACAGTGGATGTTAAGTTAAAAGGATTGCCAACTGCCAAAACCCACTCTCCAATTTTCACATTATCCGAATTGCCAAAACTTAACAAGGGCAAATTTGTAGCATTAATTTTAATAAGTGCTAAATCGGTTAAGGGGTCAGTGCCAACAATTTCTGCATTAAATTCTCGCTTATCGTTAAGGGTAACGGTAACCACTTTCGAATCCTGAACCACATGATTATTTGTAACAATGTAGCCATCTTCCGAAATAATAACACCCGAGCCAGTAGCTACTATTGGATACGTGTTTTGCTGATTTCTATTTCCAAAGAAATTCCAAAACGAATCATTTAACCCAAAAAATTCGTCGTAAACATTGCTTTTTCTTTCAAATTCGGTTTTGATGTGAACCACTGCATGAACCGACTTTTCGGCTGCAAATGTAAAATCAACTCCATTGTTTCGCAAAACACTGTTTTGTCCGCTAATATTACCAATATAAATGATGAATAGTAATAGAATTAAAAAGTTTCTGTTCATAAACATATTTTTAAATTTTTCACCTACGGAATAACGCAATTTTAAAGCCTTTGATTTTTTTGGAGAGGTTAAGTTTTGTTAAGAAACTTCATTAATATTTTTAAACCACGTATTATCAACAACTTAAATTATTTAATCAAGCATAATGATATGTTATTTATATTAAAAAAGTGAAGTATTTGGAAAATAAACTTGTCATTTTGTCAGTTTTTTTTCTAATTTTGTCAGTAAATTAAACAAATGGATACTCAAGGTGTAAAGTTGCGATTTGGAATAATTGGAAATTCTCCAAAATTAGAGACTTCTATTCGCATTGCTATGCAGGTTGCTCCAACCGATTTATCGGTATTAATAACTGGAGAAAGTGGGGTTGGGAAAGAGTCATTTCCGAAAATAATTCACCAATATAGTGCTCGAAAACATGGTCCTTATATAGCTGTAAATTGCGGAGCAATTCCCGAAGGAACTATTGATTCTGAACTATTTGGGCACGAAAAAGGATCTTTTACGGGTGCCCACGAAGCTCGAAAAGGTTATTTTGAAGTGGCAAATGGCGGAACTATTTTTTTAGACGAAGTTGCCGAAATGCCTTTATCTACTCAAGCACGATTGTTGAGAGTGTTAGAATCGGGTGAATTTATTCGCGTTGGTTCGTCCAAAATTCAAAAAACAGATGTTCGTATAGTTGCCGCAAGTAATGTGGACATTCAGGTGGCAATTGGACAAGGAAAGTTTCGCGAAGATTTATATTACCGATTAAATACCGTTCCTATTAAAGTTCCCTCCTTACGTGAACGCAAGGAAGATGTGTTATTGTTATTCCGAAAGTTTTGTGTAGATTTTTCCGAACGATTTAAAATTCCAAGCATTCAGTTAGAAGACAACGCTGCCGAAATTATTAAAAACTATCGTTGGCCTGGTAATGTGCGTCAATTAAAAAATGTTGCCGAACAATTATCTATTATTGAACAAAAGAGAGAAATTGACGCTAAAACCATTATAAAATATTTACCTGCCGATGCCGAATCTCACGATTTGCCTGTTTTATATAAAAATCAAAGCAAAAGCAATTCGGATAATTTTGAACGTGAATTAATTTATAATTTTTTGTTGGATTTAAAAAAAGATGTCCGGGATTTAAAAGGATTGGTAGGTGAAATTATTAAATCGGGCAACGTATCTCCCGAATTTCTTAAAAAAGCTTCTGCAATTACTCTGTTTAACGATAACGAAAGGTACGATTTAAGCGAAAAACATAAACCAAGTTTTATTTCCACTCCTATTGAAGATTCGTTTATTGAACCCGAAGAAGATATTGAATATGCGGATCAGGAAATTGAAGAAACAATTGCAATTGACAATTCGCTTTCAATACATAAACTTGAAAAAGAATTAATAATTAAAGCCCTCGAAAAATACAAAGGACGAAGGAAACTGGCAGCCAAGGAATTAGGATTTTCGGAACGCACACTTTATCGTAAAATAAACGAATATAATCTCGATTAATCTTTTTAAAACACAAATGAATATTACACAAAAAACATATAAGCTAAATTTAAAGTCAATTATCCCAATTTTTGCATTGATGATAATCTGCTCATCTTGTGGTATCTATTCATTTACAGGTGCATCCATCCATCCACAGGCGAAAACAATCTCCATTAAAACCTTTCCTAACATGGCTCCAATGGTTAACCCATCATTAAGTCAGGAGTTTACCGAAGCATTGCAGGATAAGTTTCAAAAGCAAACAAGCTTAACTTTAACAAATAATGGTGGCGATTATGAACTAGAAGGCGAGATTGTAGGATATTCAACAAGTCCTATTGCCATTCAAGGAAATGAAAAAGCAGCACTTAATAGACTAACAATTTCTGTGAATGTACGTTTTGTAAATAAATTAAACGAAAAGGATAATTTTGAACAACGATTTAGTAGATATATCGATTACGATAGTTCGCGAAATTTATCTGAAGTAGAATCCGAATTAGTGAAACAAATTAACGAAGTATTAGTAGAAGATGTTTTTAATAAAGCTGTTGTAAACTGGTAACACCATAAAAGTTATATGATGAATAAATATGATTTTATAAATTTGTGCAAAGAGCCTTCAAAAATTAATGCAAATCAATATGCAGAATTAGCCTCTTTGGTTGAAGAATTTCCTTTTTTCAACATTGCTCATGTATTAGCATCCATTGCGTCAAAGAAAAAATTCTCGACAATAAATACGGAAGAGATAAAAAAAACATCCGCTTATCTTTCTTCTAATAAATTGTTTTTTTTATTGCTTCATCCCGAAATGGAAATTAAACCTTACAAAGAAGAAGAAAAGCAAATAGAAAAAACAACAGAGGTTATTGTTGAGACTAAAGTAGAAAAACCAACAGAAGAAAAAGTTTCTGACCAAAACAGTCCAGCCGAAATACTTAAATTGCGACTGGCTGAAATTCAGAGTGAAAAGATAAAAGAAGATACAAAACCAACAATAGAAGAAGTAAAACCTAAAAAAAATAAAAAAACATCTATTGATTCATTGGTGGACACATTTACAAATAATCCGCCTAAAATAAAAGTAAAAAAGGAAGTCATTGAGGATGATAAAACCCGACAAATGGCTGAAAAGAGCTTAGTTGAACCCGAAGACATTTCGAGCGAAACCTTGGCAAAAATTTATGTAAGACAAGGTCATTATGATAAAGCTTTAAAAATTTATAATGGATTAATATTGAAAAATCCAGAAAAAAACATTTACTTTGCATCCCTTATTGAAGAGGTGAATAAAATAAAAAATAAATCTAAAAAATAAAGTCATGTTTGTATTTTTAATGGTGTTGGCAATTATTGCTAGTATATTATTGATTTTGATTGTATTAATTCAAAATCCTAAAGGAGGTGGTTTAACTTCTAATTTTTCGGCACAAAACCAATATATGGGTGTTCGTAAAACAGCTGATTTACTTGAAAAAGCAACTTGGGGCTTAGCAATAACTATCGTTGTTGTTAGTTTTTTAGCTGCATTTGCTGTTCCTCGTGCGGTAGTTGTTACCGATGACGAAAACAATGTTGCTCCTCAAGAACAAACAGAAACTCCATCTGAAATTCCTGCTGAACCAGTTGCAAAATAATTTTTTTTTTAATATCTCAATTTTATCTTTTAATCGATTGGAAGAATTCCAAGCGCTTTTAGGTAATTAAAAAAGTCTATACGATAGGATTCTCCAATAGGAATCCTTTCGTTGTTTATAACCACATGATTTCGTTCAATTGCTTTTATTTTGTCAATGGCAATAATGTAAGATTTATGTATTCTGAAAAACTGATTTTCGGGCAACAGTCTCATCATATTCTTAAAGGTTTGCAATGTCATTATTCGTTTTGTTGGCATCACAATTCTCATATAGTCTTTCATTCCTTCGATGTAAAAAATATCGTTAAACGATACTTTTTGCATTTGATAGTCGGTTTTTACTAAAATAAAATCCGAACGATAAACATCTTTTGTTATTGATTTTGTTTCGATGTCAACTACCGATGCATCGTTAATTTTATCCGAAATTCGGTTTACTGCTTGAATAAACCTCTCGAACGAAATAGGCTTTAACAAATAATCGTTTACTTCTAATTCATAGCTTTTTATGGCATATTCGCTGTACGCAGTTGTTAATATTATATATGGTTTTTTTTTGAGCAATTCAATTAACTGAAGACCAGTTAAATCATCCATTTGAATATCGAGAAAAAGCAAATCAATTTCGTTGTTTTTTAAAAAACTCAAAGCATCTAAACTATTCGAAAAAGTAGCTTTTACTTCCAAAAAGGGAATTTTAGAAATAAAATGAGTTATTTTATCAAGTGCTAGCTGCTCATCATCCACAGCAACACAAGTGATTTTTTTTAATGCAACCATAATTCTACAAAATATTGATTATTGGAATTTTCAAAAGTTAAATCATAAGATTTTGGGTAAAGATACTGTAATCGTTTGATTAGATTTGAAATTCCAATTCCTGGTTGATTTTTAATTTCATTATAATCTGGAGATACATGGTTTTTAACTGAAAAATAAATTTCATTATTGACAACTAAATCGATAATAATTCCTGGATTTTTACAATTTTTATACCCATGCTTAATTGCGTTTTCAACCAATGGAATAAAAAGCATTGGAGCTATCATTTTAGAGCTTACTTCAATATTTGTATTAAACTCAATAAAATCATTGCCAAATCGAAGGCGGTTCAGCTCAATATAACAAATTAAATAATTAATTTCCTGTTCAATAGAAACATAGTCGGCACTTATTTCGTAGGTAACATATCTCATAATTTCCGATAATTTTATGATGCTTTCGGATGCTTTTTGAGGATTTGTTATAATTAAACTATCGATGTTATTTAGTGTGTTGAAAATAAAATGAGGGTTGATTTGAGAT
The DNA here is from genome assembly GCA_038210985.1 of Bacteroidales bacterium. Taxonomy (GTDB): domain Bacteria; phylum Bacteroidota; class Bacteroidia; order Bacteroidales; family WCHB1-69; genus JAQUGA01. The sequence continues at coordinate 80,211 of JBBQWB010000002.1, read as the reverse complement.
TTGAGCAACATGAGTTCGCTTTTTGCTTTTTCGGTTTCTAAATCGGCTTTTGCTTGTTGTTCTAAAATCCAAAGTTTGGTTAATTTAATGGCTGCTGCAAAAATTACGATGGAAATATTTGAAACCAAGGATGTCCAAATATCAAAATCGAAAAACGAGAATTTTTCAAGGGGTATTTGAGGAAAATAAATAGGAATATAAACATAGTAAGTAATAACCTGATATGCCAACACATTGAAAAATGCCAAAAATATAAATGAAATTACAAAAGCTGGATATTTTCGTTTAATTAAAAACCGAGGTATTAAAATGTAAATGGTTATGTAAGTTGCAAAAATATCCAAGGGTAAGTAGTAAAATGTTCGCAATAATACCACCACAAAGTTTAAATCGGTATTAAAGCTTATTAAAAAAGCGAATAAACCCACATACGATATCCAAAAAAGTAAATGGGTTAATAATCGCTGATACTTAAATTTATATTCGAAAAGAAGCATGATTGTTTTTTTGATAAAGATAATGAAAAGTCAATTTAACGCAAGTATCAAACGACAAAATCAAGATTTTTATCTATAAAACATTGTTTTATTTAGACGATAAAAGATAATATTTGTCCAAATAATAATCGTAATTTTATTTAAAAAAAAATTACAGGTTCGTTTAACTTGTATTTTGTTTAATTTTGTAAAATAAATTCACTTAAAATTATTGGAATGAGCTTAAATGTAATAAAGCGTTTTTTTTCCATATTATTAGCTCTATTTGTATTAGCTACTACGTTAGTTAGTGTTTTAGCAATATGGAATGTCATCGACATTGACGATATTTTATCAAAATCACTCACTAGTTTATTGGTGATTTTTGTTTCGTCGGCAATTATATTATTTATTTTTACCGTTTTGTATCCCGAAACACCAAAAAAACCACCTATTTATCCTCCACTTCCTCCTAATAATTAATAAGATATGGTAAAAAGAGTTTTAGTTGCTACCGGCGGTGGCGACTGTCCTGGTTTAAATGCAGTAATCAGAGGTATTGTAAAGCGAGCTTTAAAAGAGCCAGACTGGGAAGTATTAGGTTCTATTGAATCTTTTAACGGAATTTTGCGCGAACCTTCCGAAATAATGGTTTTAGATAAAAAAGCCGTAGAAGGAATTCATTATAAAGGTGGTACTATTTTAGGAACTACCAACAAAGGAGGTCCTTTTTTGTGGCCCATTAAAACCAACGATGGAACGTGGATTTACGTGGATAGGTCGGACGAAATGATCCGCAAACTTCAATATATGGGAGTAGAAGCGGTTATAAGTATTGGTGGCGATGGGTCGCAACGATTTTCGCAAGCATTTTTTGAAAAAGGTTTAAATATTATTGGAGTTCCGAAAACTATCGACAACGATTTATCGGCAACCGATTTCACATTTGGGTTTCAAACCGCTGTGCAAATTGCAACCGAAGCTGTAGATAAATTAGTAACAACTGCTGCAAGCCACAACCGAACATTTATTTTAGAAGTGATGGGACGTGATGCCGGCTGGATTGCACTAAATTCTGCCATTGCTGGTGGAGCCGATGTGTGTTTGATTCCTGAAATTCCTTTTGATATTATGAAAGTGAAAGAAAAGGTAGAATCAAGATATACAAAAGGCAGAGGCTTTTGCAACATTGTTATTGCCGAAGGTGCAAAACCTATTGATGGCGATGTGGTTTCAACAGCAGCAGATGAAATTGGATATGCTCATCGTAAACTTGGAGGCGTTGGGGAACAACTCCGAATTGATTTAAAAGAAGTTGGCTTAGAACAAGATGTAAGAGTTACTGTTTTAGGGCACCTTCAACGAGGTGGTATTCCAATTGCTTATGATAGAGTTTTAGCTACTCAATTTGGCGTTAAAGCATTCGAAATGGTACTCGAACGTAAATTTGGGCACATGGTAGCTTATCGCCATCCAGATATCATTTCAGTACCATTATTAGAAGTAATAAACAACCCCAATTTTGTGGACGTAAATAGCAATTTAGTTAAAACCGCAAAAGGAGTTGGTATCTGTTTTGGCGACTAAATCTTTTAAATTTCTTTAAAAGTATAAATAAGTGCTTCCACTTGTCGAAGTTGATCACGTTTTTTGCTTTGTGGTGCATACACAAAACCATCCAGATAAATCACTTTATTGTTTTTGACATCAACAAAAGCAATATTTATAAATGGTCCTCCCATAAAATCGTGTTCAAGTTTCCATAGTCCACGAGTTTCAATTGCATATTTGCCATTAAAATCGATGATTAAAGTCCGAGGTGGATAAACATCGTTCGAGACAATTTGGTATGATCCTTCTGTTGGTCCAGGAATATAATCCTTTGTAATTTTATTACGGTTTTCAACAATTCCTTTAAGGTTAAGTTGCATTGTGTCGGTATAATTAACCGAATAATATAATACTGCAAACGACATATCTGGAGTTTCGCGTCTTAGCCAAAAAAAGTCATTTTTATTGGTAGCCATATAATATCCCTCGGGAACAGTTAGAGAAAAATTATACTTTGACTTTATTTTATTTATCAATGGAATATTTTCCATTTTATCATAGGCTCTTTGGTATCGCAAACGCTCTGATGTTTTAAAATAATCAATAATACTTTCTTTGAATTTTAAAAAGGCAACAATCATCATTTCTCGATTTGGAGCCTTAAGTTGGATTATGGTTTGAGGAGTTGCCCATTTGTCTTTTATTACCTTAACGGATGCTTCGGCTAATGAATTATCAATTTCGAGCATAAACACGTTTCGATGAGGGCGAAGAACTTTGTTGAAATTTTCAATAGGAATGGCAAAAATCGAAAACATAGGTTCGGGCTGAGGTAAACCATACTGAAATTCGCTAAAGCAATTTGTAACAGTATCCTTTAACGTTCCAAACCAAACATCAGGGTTAGCAACAACCAAAATTTCTCCAGTTTTTCCGGTTGAAGAAGTGGTATAATCACCTAATTTTCCAGCACATGAAATCAAAAAAACAAGGCTAGATAATAAAAAGTATTTATTTAATTTTGTCATCATAATACAAGTTTTATTTAAGGCATAAACATCGGGGTTAAAGTCTCAACAGAATAAATTAAATGATATCTTTTTTGACCTTTATAAGTGTAATAAATTATCGCTTCGTAATCTTTGTCTTTAACTTTCGGTTTTAGCTCAAACGGTTTAATGTTGTTTGTTATATAATTTTCATTTTCATCTGGAGTATATCTAACTGTAATTTTAATCAAAATTTCATCATTTTTTTTGAGACATGACTTTTCTGGAACTTCAATATATTCTTTAAATACTTTTCCTTGATAAAATAAGGTATCAATCCAAATTCCTTTTAATTCAAATTGTTTTAAATTTTTTGCCAATTTAAAACGAAATTTATAGTCGAACCCATATCCACTTTTCTTTTGACCTGCAACCCATTTGCGTTTATTTGCATCCAGCAAAATCAATTCTTGACAAAACAATGTTTGCAAAATAAATATTAAACTAAAAATAAGTAGTATTTTTTTTATCATAATTATCCTCCTTGTCTGATGGCTTCAACTGGATCTAATATGGATGCCTTATATGCCGGAATAATTCCTGAAACTATTCCAATAATAAACGAAACAAACATGCCCAGTAATATGTTCGATAAATATAAATCTAACGAAAAATTTAGCACATAAGTACTAAACAGAGTACCCATAAAAATTAAAATCAGACCAAAAGTTCCTCCAATAAGCGATAAGAAAATAGCTTCAATTAAAAATTGTGAAAGAATAAAAAAACGTTTTGCTCCAAGTGCCTTTTGAATACCAATTTGGTTTGTACGCTCGACAACCGAAACAAACATAATATTTGCAATTCCAAATCCACCAACAATAAGCGAAAAAGTTCCGATAAACCAACCAGCAATAGATAAAATGGAAAAAAGCTGCTCAAAACCCTTGTTTATCATACTGGGTTCATTAATAGCAAAGTTATCCTCTTTATAAGGTTTCACTTTTCGCAACGAACGCATTATCCCTCTTAATTCCTGACGGAGGTCTTCGTTCGATATTCCTTCTTTAGCTTTAACAATAATCATTGGATTCATCATCTCGCCATCAATTATTTCGAAATTTGAGACAAAAAATGCTGGAAGCACAACTGCGTTATCGGTACTTTCGCCAAAACTATCTTCGCCTTTCTTTTTAAAAACACCAATTACCTCAATTTTTGCACCCCATATTCGGATGGTTTTACCAATTGGATTTATTGCTTTAAATAGTTCATCCACAATGTTTTGACCAATGATAGCAACATTTTTTCCCGATTGTAATTCGGCTGGATTAAAATATCGTCCTTCGGCAATTGAAAAAGCCCAAGTTTTTTCAAAATTTTGAGTAACACCCATTAAACTTATATTTTCAAGTGTTGTACCCTCGTATTGAACATTTTTTGAAGTGGACATAACAAAAGTAACTGCATCTGCCAAATTTGATCTTTTTGCAACTTCTTCTGCTTCAAACGTCTTAGCAACAGGACGGTCTAAATATTTCCACCACGGATAATCCATCGAAAAGTCCCAAGGCCATTTTTGAATATATACTACATCACTTCCTAATTCTTTTACACTATTTTGAATTTTTTTTTCTAATGAATCAACCACGGTAAAAACCGAAATAACCGAAAAGATTCCAATTGTAATTCCTAAAAGAGTAAGCACTGTGCGAAGTTTATTCACAATAATTGCTTGTATTGCAAACTCTAAACTCTCTCGTATTAATCTAAAAAATATCATATTTGTTTTTAAAGTGATAAAATTAATATTAAAAAGCGAAAGCACTATGATTTATCTGTAATACTTTACTTTTTCTAACATTTTTTCAGAAACCAGGAAAAGTAAAATCGTTTTTTTGTAAGTTTGTAATCCTTAAAACTGCATAAATTATGACTAAGAAAATTAAAAGCGCCTTAATTTCGGTGTATAATAAAGACGGAATTGAACCTATTGTAAAAAAACTAAAGGAATTAGGTATTAAAATATACTCCACTGGAGGCACATTTGATTATATTCAATCGCTTGATGTGGATGTTAAAACCATTGAGTCGCTAACTGGTTACCCTTCTATTTTAGGTGGCAGAGTAAAAACTCTCCATCCAAAAGTTTTTGGAGGAATTTTGTATCGTCGTCAAAATACAGAAGACATTAAACAAGTTGTTGATTATCAAATTCCATCGATTGATTTGGTAATAGTTGATTTATATCCTTTTGAAGAAACGGTTAAGCTAACATCTAACGAAAATGATATTATTGAAAAAATAGATATTGGTGGAATTTCTTTGATTCGGGCAGCAGCAAAAAACTTCAACGACGTTTTGTGCATTGCATCTAGCGATTTGTATGAGTCTCTTATGAGTGTTTTAGAGCAAGAAAATGGACAAACTACTCTCAATCAACGAAAATACTTTGCTACTCAAGCTTTTGCAGTTTCATCTCATTATGATACAGCAATTTTTAATCATTTTAATGCTTCACAAGGTATCGAAAAACTACGGATTAGCATGAACGAAAACATGCACTTGCGATACGGCGAAAACCCACATCAAAGTGCGGTTTATTATGGAAACATAGATACTGTTTTTGACAAACTTAACGGAAAGGAAGTTTCGTATAACAATTTGTTGGATATCGATGCTGCAACACATTTGGTTGGTGATTTTTTTGAACCAACTGTTGCAATAATCAAACATAATAATGCATGTGGAATTGCTTCCCGAAATTCTATTTATGAAGCATGGAATATAGCTCTTGCTTCAGATCCAATTTCGGCATTTGGCGGAATTATTTGTGTAAATCGAAAAATAGATTTAGAAACTGCTACTAAAATGGATTCTTTGTTTTTCGAAATTGCAATTGCTCCTGATTTTTCGGAAGAAGCATTATCCGTGCTTTGTAAAAAGAAAAATCGAATTATTTTGAAGTTAAAAGACGCTTCTTCCCCTAAATCATCTATTCGTTCAATTTTAAATGGATTTTTATATCAGGAAAAAGATAACGTTTTTTTTGATGATTATGAAGCAAAGATTGTAAGCGAAAAGCAGCCAAGCGAATCCGAATTAAAGGATTTGATATTTGCCGATAAAGTGGTTAAACATACAAAATCAAATGCCATCGTTTTAGTAAAGGATGGAGCTATGGTTTCGAGTGGAATGGGTCAAACTTCTAGAGTGGATGCACTAAAACAAGCGATTGAAAAAGCTCGTATTTTTGGTTTAAGTTTAAAAGGTGCTGTTATGGCTTCGGATGCATTTTTTCCGTTTCCCGATTGCGTTGAAATTGCCCACGAAGCTGGTATAACTTCCGTTGTTCAACCAGGTGGGTCGTTAAAAGACCAGGATTCAACAAATGCATGCAATCGATTAGGAATGTCGATGATTCATACTGGAAAACGTCATTTTAAACACTAAAGGACTTCTAAAAATTCAATTTTTCGAGGCAGGAAAGAAATTAAAACCGCAGTTTAATTTTGTAAATGAGAATTTAAATTTTGAACTATAACACTGAAAAATGAATTTTTAGAAGTCCCGACTAATAAAAAAATGAGTCTTTATCTGGGGAAGATAAAGACTCATGGGATTATAAAGATATATTATAGGGTTTGTTTGTAGGGACTAATTGCTAAATTCTTTTAATTGTTCCATTAGTTTTTTACGAGTAAAGAATATTCTACTTTTTACAGTGCCAATTGAAAGATCCATGTGGTCGGCAATTTCTTTGTATTTATAACCAGCTACATGCATTTCGAAAGGTTTACGTTGAGAAGGTTCTAGTTTTTTGATTGCTCCAACAATGTCTTTTGTAGCTTGCTTCGACTCTGCAATGTTTATTGGAGAAACACCAGATGTATTTATAAAGTATAGTTCATCGGTAGTATCCACAATTGTGTTTGCTTTTGTTTTACGTCGATAATTATTTATAAACGTATTTTTCATGATGGTAAAAGTCCAAGCCTTAAGATTTGTATCGTCTTCGTACTTTTCTTTATTAGTGATAGCTTTAAGTAAAGTATCTTGAACTAGATCCTTGGCATCGTCTTCGTTACTAGTTAACGAATAAGCGAAGTTTTGAAGGTGATTTTCTATATTTAAAAGTTGTGTATTAAATTCAGTTGAAGTCATGGCGTTTGTTTGTTTAGTTAATAATTAAAGAAATAAAAATCAAGAAAAGAATGTTAAGTAAATATTTGATTTTTTGATTAATAACTCATTGTTAACGATGCAAATATACGACAGAAAAAAGCCCATGTCAAATTGATAATAACTATAAGAGTATTGATTTTATCTATGACAGCAAAAAGCCTAATTACGTAAGATTAAGCTAAACTGTACCGTTTACCCGGAAGACAATTAATAACATTCATTAATTCTAGATTTAGCAACACAGTGGCGGCTTGAGTAGGTGAAATGTTATTTAACAATATGATAGAATCTATATCCGAAGGGTTGTTTTTTTGTAAATAATTTACTATTTTTGCTTCCATTTCATTCAAATCGGTAAAAAGCTTTAACTGTTTGTTCTTCTTTTTCTTTGGTTTCCAATTCATTGCAAGCAAAATATCCTCCGCCGATTGCGACAGAATCGCTTTATTTGAAAATATTAAATTATTACATCCTTCCGAAAAAGTATCCCCTACTCTACCTGGAACTGCAAAAACTTCTCTTCCGTATGAGTTTGCAATGTCGGCAGTAATTAATGCTCCACCTTTTTTAGCAGCTTCAACAACCAAAACAGCATCGGCTAATCCTGCAATAATTCTATTTCGCTTTGGAAAATTTTCTCTATCGGGAATAGTTTTAGATTTGAATTCGGTTATAACTGCTCCATTTTCGAGCATTTGAGAAGCTAATTTTGCGTTTATTTTAGGATAAATTGTATCGTGACCATGAGCAACTACCCCAATGGTTGGAATATTGTTTTCAACCGCAACAGTGTGGGCATGCGTATCAATACCATGAGCTAAACCACTAACCACAATGATGTCAATTTCGGAAGATAATTCTTGGATTATTTTTTTACAAATCATTTTTCCATATTCGGTTGCCATTCGTGTTCCGACCACCGAAATAATTTTTGAATGATCGAAGTTAGCATCTCCTCTATAATAAAGCAAAACTGGAGCATCATCGCAAAATCGAAGGCGATGAGGATAATTTTCATCCGAATAAAAAAAAGTTTTAATCTTATGTTTTTCAACAAATTTCAATTCCTCTTCTGCTTCTCTTAACACATCTGCTTTTTTAATGGCATTAATTGCTAATTGCGTAAAACCAATTTCTTTTAAATCAGATGAAGTTGCCGAAAAAATATCTTTTGCATTGGGATAGTGATCCAACAGTTTGCGTGCCGATTTATCGCCAATTTTAGGTATAAGAGTTAATGCAATTTGGTAAAGTAACATCTATTTGTTTTTTCAAAAATTGACGGTAAAGATAACTAAATAAAAACAAATTTTATACTACCTAACTAAAGTAATACTTCCATGTTTCTCATAAATAGCTTTATCGAAGCCTAGTCCGTGAAAAATATAATAATAAACACCATCTGCGAATTCAGTGCCATTTGTGCTTTTCCCGTCCCATTTTCCGCCAACATTGTCCCATTCAAAAACTTTTCGTCCCCAGCGATTAAAAATAATCATGATTTCAACTTCTAATCCTTCCGACATCGCATAAAAGAAATCATTGTTGCCATCGCCATTTGGCGTAAACACATTTGGAATGGTTACTTCTGAAGGCTCAACTACAATTATTTCTTTTGAAATTGAATCGGTGCAAAAATTTGGAGGACCAGAGTTTACAACTAAAGTTACATGATATGTGCCTGGTAACTGATACAAATTTGTGGACACTGAGGTATTAGCTGAGTTTCCGTCGCCAAATGTCCAAAAATAATTTTGCGCACCCGAACTTGTGGATGTAAATGTAATGCTTGCAGGTGCAACTCCATCATCCGGAGAATGAATAAATGCTGCATTAATAAAAGTTTCGGTAATTACAGATTGGGAAGCATTTATTTGGCAATTTGCCGAATCGCGAACAATTACCGAATACGAATCATGACACAAATCTTGAATACTCGACTGAGTTGAATTACCATTTGACCAAGTATAGGAATAAGGTGGAATGCCACCGTTTACGCCAGCAGTGAGTTGTCCATTACAATAATTTTCGCAACTTTCGTTTAAGGTTGAAAAATTAATACTTAATACCGGCGATTCATTTACGGTAACTGATAAGATTGTGGAGCAACCATAAGAATCGGAAACAGTTACAGCATATGAGCCAACTGCAAGATTTACAGCAGTTGCCGAAGTTTGTTCAGGATTTGTACTCCAAGTATAAGCATAAGGTTCGGTGCCATTAGAACCGACAGCAGTCGCTTTTCCTGTACTTTCGCCATGGCAAAGAACATGAATATCCACTTGTGCAGATCCACTAATGTTTCCCACACTAATACTTGCTTGTGCCGAGTTAGTACAAGTGTTTGTATCGGTATATTGGTAAGTAATCGTATGCGTTCCTAGACCTGCAGCAGAAGAATTAAAACTTGTACCCGATGTTCCATTACCAGATAAAACACCTCCCGAAGGCAACAAATCGGGCCAAGTAAATGCAGGTAAATTTAAACAAACCGGATCGTGATTTCCCATGGAAACATCTGGAACATAATTGGTAATGGTAGCACAAGTAGTTGCTGTTTGTCCATTTGCATCGGTAACAGTTACGCAATATTGTCCAGCACATAATCCGTTTACGGTTGGCGTTGTTTGTGCCATTCCATCATTCCACATAAAACTATATGGTGTAACACCTCCAGTTGGAGTTACGGTTGCGGTACCATTACAAGTAATAATAGGCTCAGGAATACAAGCTCCATTACAAGTTCCAAAAGTTGGCGTGGATGGAGTTGTTATTTGCCAATTTCCACCATCTGGAAATCTTCTAAAAGTTTGCCCTGTTGTTGGTCCAGCTGTTGAAATATATGTTTTAATATTTGCTGGAATTTGGTCATAAGCAGGCAAAGCACCTGTGTATGAACAGTTTCCTGCATTACATGGAGCACACGACATGCATGAATTGGTAGTAGATGACCATGAAATTGCATCTTGTGGCACACCGTTTCGGTCGTAAAAAGCAAACCAACCACCTGAGTTAGGAAACCATAAACGGAAACCTCCACTTATACAAACTCGTGGAGTTGTAACAATTACCTCAACTGTTCTGCCACCATTTTGAACAAGCAAGTTAGCTGGAACCGCAGGTGCATTAACTCCACGAACAACGCAAAATCCGCGTGCGGGAATAATAGTGTTTGGTGGCAAGCAAAATCCTCCACCATAATTTGTGCTATTATCGACAGCGTTGTTTCCTAAAAAATAGCAGGAAATATCTATTGCTTTACATTGATCGGGATTATATAACTCAATCCACTCTCCCTCATTTTGACCAGCTGTAAATCCAGGACCTGTTCCAAACATTGAACCATCATTTACTGTGGGACAAAGCATCACTTCATTTATTAAAATAGTTGGTCCAGTGTAGTTGCATCCAACCCCATTACAAACCATATTGATTTGCGTAGTTGTGGATAAATTTATTTGAGAAAATGTTTTATTAAACGAAAATAGGAGAAAATACAAAAAGAATAATTTAAAAAAAATCGAACTTGTTTTTTTCATAATCTGTGTGCTTATATTCCTAAGACTTCAAATATAAAGAATTAGTTGCAATTTAGAAAATAATTTGCAAAAAAAACAAAATTTAACTAAGATTTTTTATAAATCGTGATACGTCCAAAAGGTATATAACAATTTTAAACTGATATAATGAGGACTAATTCCTAAATCATAATTATCACTTCGTTCAAAAAGTTTAAAATTATACCCATATAGCAACATTACTGTAAGTTTTTTATTTTCCGAAGCTCTTGCTCGATATGAAAAAGGATACATAACTCCAATATCTGGGCGTATAAACAACTGTCCATAATTACCCTCTTTTACAAACATTAAATTACCACCCCAAACGGCGGGTGAAAAATCCAAACCTCCAAAAAAATTACTATGTATAGAAGCTTCAAAACTATGGTGTGTTCTTTCTAAAAAACCAAATTGATAACTAACCGATTGCTGCATGTATAAATTTCCAACGCCATAATACTGGCTTGCAGCATATCCAACACCAATAAGCATCGTTTTACTCAAATCAAATCCGGAGGAAAACAAAATTCCTTGTCTTATTCTAGACCATTTGTTACCAGCCGATGAAAAAGAGGTGCTTTTTTTTCCAAGTTTGTTTATTTGTGCATCCGTTTTTGGAATAATACAAATCCAAAAAAACAAAAACAGAAATAATATATATAATTTTCGTTTCATTCGTATTTTTTTGCAAAAATAAGCATTTTTTATGGTATAATCAACTTGAATTCTATCTCATTAATTCCGAATATGCAAACCAACTCATTAAGCCAATAGCATTCGCAATAGATTTTTCGTTAAGTTTAAATTTTGAAGAGTGAAGATTAAATATCTCTTCCTTATCGAATGCTACGCCAATTCGGTAAAAACAAGATGGAACTTCTTTTGCAAAATAGGAAAAATCTTCGGCAGTCATTCTTAAATCCAAATCCACCACTTCAGATTCATTTAAAAAACAAATGGCAGATTGTTTTAACCGTTCGGTTAATTCTGGATTATTATAAATAAATGGATAACCTTTGTCGATAAAAACCAAACATTTTGCACCAAAAGAAGTGGCTGTTCCGCATGCAATTTCTTCTATTAATTGATGAGTTTTTTTTCGCCATTTTTCATCAAAAGTTCTAATTGTACCCTCCAATTTAACTTCGTCGGGTATAATGTTGGTTCGTCCTAAGCCTTCAAATCTTCCAAACGAAATTACCGTTGGAATAGATGGTGGAGCATACCTACTAACAATTTGTTGCAGGGCAATAACAACTTGCGAACCAATTACAATTGGGTCGATGTTTTGATGGGGATTTGCAGCATGACCTCCACGTCCACTGATGGTTATATATATTTCGTCGGTAGAAGCCATGTATTTTTCGGGTTTAAGCCCAACAACTCCCATTGGCAGTTCGGGCATAACATGCATTCCGAGCATACTATCCACTTTTGGGTTTTGCAAAACACCTTCTTTAATCATTTGTATAGCACCGCCTGGATATTTTTCTTCGGAAGGTTGAAATATGAATTTAATGCCACCCGAAAAGTGTTCTTTTAATTCGTTTAAAATTTTAACACAACCAATCAATGAAGCCATGTGCATATCGTGTCCGCATGCGTGCATAACACCTTTATTTAACGAAGTAAAACCAACACCACTTGCTTCCAAAATAGGCAAAGCATCCATGTCGGCACGCAAACCAATAATTTTTCCACTGCCTTTTTCACCATAAATTACACCAACTATACCTGTTCCTGCAATTCCAGTTTGGTGTTCAATTCCTAAATCAAATAATATATTATGAATTATTTCGGCGGTTGCAAACTCTTGAGTCGAAAGCTCAGGATTTTGATGAAACATTCGTCGAATGGTTACAATTTCGTCGAAAATTTCGGATGATTTTTTCTTGATTAGTTCTTTTATATCAGCCATATCTATGAAAAATTCTGCATTTGTATCATATTATAATAAACTCCTTTTAAATCTAATAATTGTTGGTGATTCCCTGATTCGATTATTTTCCCCTCTTTTAAAACCAAAATGGTGTCGGCATTTACTATGGTTGATAATCGATGGGCAATTATTAGCGTAGTTCGATTTTGCATTAAGGTGTCCAATGCCTTTTGAACCAATCGTTCGGATTCGGAATCTAAAGACGAAGTTGCCTCATCTAAAATTAAAATTTGCGGATTGTGAAGTATTGCTCTTGCGATGCTTATTCGTTGTTTTTGTCCGCCCGAAAGCAGAGATCCACGATCGCCAACTTTAGCTTTGTATTTTTCGGGAAGTATATCAATAAAATCGTGAATATGAGCAATTTTAGCCGCTTCAATTATAGATTCAATGGGTACATTCCTTTTTCCAAACGAAATATTGTTTTCAATGGTATCATTAAATAAAACCACATCTTGACTGACAATCCCCATTAAATCACGTACATCGCGAATAATAAAATCACGTATATCCGTTTTATCCACAAAAATATTTCCTTCGGTAATGTCATAAAATCGTGGCAATAAATCGGCAATGGTTGATTTTCCAGCACCCGAATGTCCAACCAATGCAAGTGTTTTGCCCTTTTCAAGAGTAAAATTTATCTTTTTTAATACATAATTTTCTTCGTACTTAAAACTCACATCCTTGAATTCAATTTCACTTGTAAAATTTTTAATGCTTTTGGCACTATCTTTTTCTACAATTTTTTCTGAAGCATCCACAATTTCAAAAACTCGTTTTCCGGCAGCCAATCCCTTTTGTATAGAATAACCTGCCGAAATAAAAGATTTTGCAGGTGAAATCATACGTGCAAAAATTACAACATAAAGAATTAAAGCATCCGCAGTGAGTATTGAACTACCGCTTAAAACCAATTGACCACCAAAATAAACAATCAACAATAATGAAATAACTCCCAGCAATTCGGTTAAAGGCGATGCTAATTCGGTTCTGCGAAACACCTTATTCATCGTATGTGTTAACGACTGATTTATCGACTGGAAACGTTCATCTGCATAATCAATCGCATTAAACCCTTTTATTACTCTTAAACCCGAAATAGTTTCATCGAAAAATGATGTTATAAAACCTACTTTTTCTTGACTAATTTCCGATTTCTTCTTTATGTTTTTTCCAATCATCGAAATAATTATTCCACTAACTGGCAAAACAATTATCGAAAATAAAGTTAAAGTTGGACTAATAACCATTAAAGTTCCAAAATAAACAATAATCAACAATGGTTCGCGCAAAATAAGTTGCATCGTACTCATTATCGACCATTCAATTTCGTTAACATCGGCAGTTATTCTCGAAATTACATCGCCTGCCCTTACTTTTGAATAAAAAGATAGAGGTAAAATAAGAATTTTAAGGTATATCTCATTGCGAATATCTTCCACCACTCCATTGCGTAGTGGCGACATAAAGTACATTCCCAAATATCTAAATAAATTTGAAATTAGCGAAAAACAAACAAAAATTACCGATACGAAAATCAAAGCCTCGTATTTGCCATTTTCGAGAATAAAAACACTGATTATGTAGTAAAAATAATTAATTATTGCTTTTACACTAAAGGAAAACTCTGGTTCAACAACAACCAACTTAACTTTTTCGAATAATATTGCCAAAAAAGGCGAAACCATGGTTAACGAAACCAACGAAAACACTACGTATATCAAATTCGACATCAAGTTCAAAACGATGTACTTCCAATATGGTTTTACGTGTTTTAATATCCGAATAAAATCTTTCATTGATGCAAAGATAGTTTCAAAATGGTTTATTTGATAAAATTGATACAAAAAACTATTTTTTGCACAAAACTTAATACCGATTTGAAAAATAATGTAGTTTCTATTTTAACCGATAGTTCCATTTTTTGGATCGTTCAAAGGTGCCTAAACGCTTAGAGGTAAGTAGTTGATTAGCTGATGTGATAATGTGATGATTAGCTGATTAAAACTGAGACTCCTCACTACACTGCGTTTCTTTCGGAATGACAATGCTATGGTATTTTAAGGAGGATTTAGGGGGGCAGAAAGGGCGACTTCGCCGCCATTTCTGCCCCTCTAAATCCTATATACTATTGATAATCTTGTCATCCGAACGCAGTGAGGAATCTATTTATTAAATTTATTTTTACCCAACCTCCTTGCTCATTCGAATTTGCAATCCAAGATTCTAACACATTTAAAATTTGCACTATTTACAATTTTCTTTTATTAAACTTTTTAATTCAGTATTATTTGGAGTGCCTAATTCAATGGATTTTTTCCAACAACTACAAGCATTTTCCTTATTTCCCACTGCAAACTCTGCTTTTGCTTTATGTTCGTATAAAAAACAAAGTTTATTATCAATCAATAATGCTTTATCAAATTCACTTATAGCCAATGAATAATTTTCCATTTCAAAATAGCATAAACCTTTTTCTACGTGTGGATAGACGTCTTTAGGTGCCATGCGTATTGCCTCATCAAAACTAAGTAGCGACATTTTATAATCCTTTTTATTTTTAAGTACAACCGCTTTAAACATATAGTAATCGTATTCAGATTCATTTTTCATATGCTCAATGTCTTTGAGTGCGTTATCATAGTCGAGTATATAAAAATAGCAAAGAGAACGATACCTATATGCACGGTAGTTGCTACTATCTTTCTCAATAATCTCCGTAAATAAATTTACAGTTTCGAGGAGTTGTTCATTCGTTGAATCCGTAGTAAGCTTGTTAGCAACTTCTTCAAGTTTTTTGTTGTCATTTTGAGAATATGAAATCAAACTTGCAAAAAACAACACTAAAGAAAAGATAAATATTTTCATATTTCTGATTTTTTAGCTAAAGTAAAAATAATCAGAATATAAATCTTGATTTTTCGCAAAAAAAAATCGCAAAAAAAATGTACTTTTGCCTCATGGAAACAATACGACAAGAAAAAATTTCGACTTTAATCATGAAAGAGATGTCTTCAATATTTCTCAAAGAAGGATTTTCGATGATTAACGGCTCAATGGTTACAATAACCCAGGTGTCAATTACAAAGGATTTATCCATTGCTCGAATATATGTGAGCATATTTGGTAAAGCCAATAAAGAAGAAATAATTGCAAGCCTTAAAACAAAACAAAAAGAAATTCGTTTTTTACTAGGAAATATCGTTAAAAACCAACTTCGGATTGTTCCTCATTTGGAGTTTTATAACGATGAAACCCTTGATAAATTAGACCGAATTAACGAACTTCTAAAACAATAAACGATGCAGTACGATCCAATTAAACGTTCGCTTGGCAGTGCTTTTAACCGAACACCAATGTTGCGTAAACTATTTTATAAACTTTTGGATTTACTCCTTTTACGATCGTGGCATATTAAAAAAGAGAGTCGAAAGTATTTTTCAAATCGCACAGCTGAAGTATCTATTTTAGATGCTGGCAGTGGCTTTGGTCAATACGACTATTTTTTATCTAATTTATGCGAAAACGCAAAAATTACAGGAATAGATGTAAAAGAAGAGCAAATTGATGATTGTAATCAGTTTTTCACCAAAATTAATCGTCCAAACGTGAAATTTGAATTGGGTGATTTAACCGAATATATTTTACCAAATACATACGATTTTGTTTTATCGGTGGATGTAATGGAACACATAGAAGAGGATTGCAAAGTATTTGAAAATTTTCATGCTTCTATGAAAGATGGTGGGATGTTACTCATTTCAACTCCTTCTAATTTAGGTGGTTCGGATGTTCACGACCACGACGAAGAATCGTTTATTGGCGAACATGTTCGCGATGGATACAGCATTGAAGATATTACCGAAAAACTCACCAAAGCTGGTTTTTCAAAAGTAATTGCAAAATATTCGTACGGTATCTGGGGATCCATTTCGTGGAGGTTTTCGATGAAATACCCCATTCAACTTTTAAATATTAGTAAATTGTTCTTATTTGTAATTCCCTTTTGGTATCTAACATTTTTCCCTTGGTGTTGTGTTTTAAATTGCATCGATACGAATACTAATCAAAAAAAAGGAACTGGATTAATTGTTAAAGCTTTCAAATAAATCAAAAATTGAATACAGCATTTTTTATAGCAAAACGGTATTTAATTTCAAAAAAATCGCATAATATAATTCATATTATTTCGGCAATTTCTTTTTTGGGAATAGTGTTTTGTACGATGTCGCTAATTTTAGTTTTATCTGTATTTAATGGGTTCGAATCGCTTATTGTAAACTACTTTAACTCATTTAATTCTGATTTATTAGTAAGCTCGGTTAAAGGCAAAGTATTTGAGCAAAGTACATTTCCGTTCGACAAAGTAAAACAAATTGAAGGCATAAGCTCCACCTCAGCTGTTTTGGAAGACATTGCCCTAATTAGCTACGACGACAAACAATTTTTAGCAAAATTAAAAGGTGTGGACGAAAATTATGGACGAGATAATTGCTTTGACACCTTAATTATAGATGGAAAGTTTTTATTGCAACAAGGTGAAATCGATTATGTGATTTTGGGTGCTGGAGTAGCATACCATTTAGGCTTAAATCTTTCGCAGTTTAAAACCCTAAAAACATACTATCCACGAAGAACATCGAAAAATCTCACCGACCCTTTAAATGCTTTTATTTCAACTTCCATTGTTCCATCGGGAGTTTTTTCGGTTCAAACCGATTACGATGCCGAATATGTTTTTGTACCTCTTCGCTATGCTCAATCTTTAATGGATTATCCCGATAAAATAAGTAGCGTTGAGATATTTATTAAACCATCGTACAAAACCGAAAATATTCAAAAAAAAACACAACAACTACTGGGTGAAAAATACACCGTTAAAACCAAATATCAGCAAGAAGAAATGCTTTTTAAGGTAATGCAATCCGAAAAATCGGCAATTTATGCTATTCTTACTTTTATTCTTGTTTTGGCAATGTTTAATATCGTTGGAACTCTGGCAATGCTGATATTAGATAAAAAAGATGATATCGTAATTCTTTTAAACATGGGAGCCGACAGCAAATTAATTCATAATATTTTTTTATGGGAAGGCTTTTTATTGAATTTCGCTGGAGGAATTATTGGTTTGATATTAGGGGCAATTTTATGTTTTATTCAACAAACATTCGGACTGATAAAAATTGGTTCCGAAAACGCAAGTTATGTGCTTAATATTTATCCTGTTAAGATGAATATATTTGATTTTTTGATGGTGTTAATCATAGTTATACTGTTAGGTTTGGTATCCACAATTTTACCAGTAAAACGATTAACCAAACGTCTACAAATTTCAGATAAAAAGTAATTTAGCTACGTAATTATTCCGTAAAAAGCTAAAAACAAATTTGATTTTAGCTTTAAAGCAATAAATAAAGACTGACAAAATGACACCACTTTATTATATCATTCTCATTTAATGTTGTAAACTAGCAAAAATGGCAGGAATCATCTTTTGGCATAAAATTCGACAGAAAAGCGACATTGAAAAAAAATTAATTAATAATCAAATAAAAATATACGTTTATGGCAGAATTAAACATTAAACCATTGGCAGACAGAGTTATAGTAGAACCTGCTGCAGCAGAACAAAAAACATCGGGTGGAATCATTATTCCTGATACCGCAAAAGAGAAACCACAAAAAGGAATCGTTTTAGCAATTGGACCTGGTAAAAAAGATGAACCAGTTACCCTTAAAGTTGGAGATAAAGTACTCTATGGAAAATACTCAGGGACCGAAATAAGTATTGATGGTAAAGATTTACTCATTATGAAAGAATCGGATATTTATGCAGTAATTTAATTATTAACCTAAAAAAATCAAAATAAAAGCTATGGCAAAAGAAATATTATACGACTGGGATGCTCGCGAAAGACTAAAAAAAGGTGTTGACACTTTAGCAAACGCAGTTAAAGTTACTTTAGGCCCAAAAGGTCGTAATGTAATTATTGATAAAAAATATGGCGCTCCTCAAATTACTAAAGATGGTGTTACTGTTGCAAAAGAAATAGAATTACTAGATGCAGTTGAAAACATGGGTGCTCAAATGGTTAAAGAAGTTGCTTCTAAAACCAACGATCAGGCTGGTGACGGAACAACTACGGCAACTTTATTGGCTCAAGTTATTTTTAACACTGGTTTAAAAAGTGTTACTGCTGGTGCAAATCCATTGGACGTTAAAAAAGGAATTGACAAAGCCGTTGCTTGTGTGGTAGAAGATTTAAAAAAACGATCGAAACACATTGGCGATGACATTAAAAAAATAGAACAAGTTGCTACTGTTTCGGCAAATAACGATTCGTTTATTGGTAAAATGATTGCTGAAGCAATGGGTAAAGTTAAAAAAGAGGGTGTTATCACTATTGAAGAAGCAAAAGGAACCGAAACACATGTAAAAGTGGTAGAAGGTATGCAATTCGATCGCGGATATATTTCTCCTTATTTTGTAACCGATGCTGAAAAAATGGAAGCCGTTTACGAAAATCCTTTTATTCTGATGTACGATAAGAAAATCAGTAATATGAAAGAATTTTTACCAGTTTTGGAAAAAGTTGTTCAAACTGGACGTCCATTATTAATTATCAGTGAAGATTTAGACAGCGAAGCTTTGGCTACATTAGTAGTGAACCGTCTTCGTGGTTCGTTAAAAATTGTTGCAGTTAAAGCACCCGGATTTGGCGACCGTCGTAAAGAAATGTTGGAAGACATTGCTATTCTTACTGGCGGAACAGTTATCAGCGAAGAAAAAGGATTTAAACTTGAAGACGCAGAACTTACTTACTTAGGTCAAGCCGAAAAAATCACTGTGGACAAAGAAAACACTACCATTGTAAGTGGAAAAGGTGAAAAAGTAGCTATTGATGCACGTATTAATATGATGAAAGTTCAAATTGAAAAGACTACTTCGGATTATGATCGTGAAAAACTTCAAGAACGCTTGGCTAAATTAGCTGGTGGAGTTGCAGTTATATATGTTGGTGCAGCTTCTGAAGTTGAAATGAAAGAGAAAAAAGATCGTTTCGACGATGCACTTCATGCAACACGTGCAGCTATTGAAGAAGGTATAATTCCTGGTGGCGGTGTTTCATACATCCGTGCTATTGCTGCGGTTGATGCTCTTAAAACTGACAATGTTGATGAGCAATTTGGAATTGACATCATACGTCGTTCATTAGAAGAACCTCTTCGTCAAATTGTTTTAAACACTGGACACGAAGGTTCTGTAGTTGTAAATAAGGTAAAAGAAGGAAAAGACGATTTTGGATTTAATGCTCGCACCGAAGTTTATGAAAACTTATTGGAAGCAGGTGTAATTGACCCAACTAAAGTTGCTCGTATTGCTATCGAAAACGCAGCTTCGATTGCCGGAATGTTATTAACTACCGAATGTGTTTTAGCCGAAGTAAAAGAAAACGAATCTTCTATGCCAAACCCAGGAATGGGTGGTATGGGCGGAATGGGTGGTATGATGTAAAAATTCACCAAATCGTTTTATAAAAAAAAGAGGCTGTCTTAACTGACAGCCTCTTTTTTGTTTGATTTTCAAGAAAATTAAATTTCCCAAGTATCGCCACTGTTCAACAAGTCATCCACACATTGGATTTTGCTTGTAGCTTTAGCGTGCTCAATTTGTTCCACAACTAAATCGTCGTACGTTGGAAACGTAGCTGCACGAATTACACCAAAAGCCATTGGAAACAAAGGAGGATTCAATTTAGCAAGCATTAAGTGAATACCAGGGTCTTTTGAGTACATATCGTGAACTAAAATATCCTGTTCAGTAATTCCATCTTCGCCAATTGTAGCTACTTTTAAACCAACTTGACCAAGTATGATACCTTTGTTTTTCTCTTTACCGAAAATCATAGGTTCGCCATGTTTCAGAATAAGTTGGTGGTCGTCTTTTAATTCTCTGTCGGTTACTTGTTTGTGCGTGTCGTCGTTAAAAATGACACAATTTTGAAGAATTTCAACTACCGATGTTCCATCGTGACGAGCCGCTTCAAACATAACTTCGGTCATGTGTTTAGGCTTAGTGTCTAGCGTTCTTGCAAAAAATGTTCCTTGTGCACCAAGTACTAATTCGCCTGGGTTAAATGGGTGTTCAATGGTTCCATAAGGAGATGTTTTTGTAACAGATCCCATAGGAGATGTTGGAGAATATTGTCCTTTTGTTAACCCATAAATTTGATTGTTAAAAAGCATAATATTAACGTCGATATTACGACGAATAATATGAATAAAATGATTTCCACCAATAGCCATTGAGTCGCCATCGCCAGTTGCAATCCAAACACTCAAATGAGGATTTGAAATTTTAACACCGGATGCAATTACGTTTGCTCTACCGTGAATTCCATGAAATCCATAGGTGTTAACATAGTATGGAAAACGAGATGAGCAGCCAATTCCAGAAATCATACAAAAATTTTCTTTTTTGTATCCTATTTCGGGAAATACTTTTGCTACGGATGAAAGAATAGCGTGGGCACCGCATCCAGCACACCACTTAACCATTTGGTCGCTTACAAAATCTTCTTTTGTCAAAGCAACTTCCGATCTATCTACTGTAAAATTATTTTCGTAACTCATATTTACCTCCTAAAGCATTTTTGTATAAACATCTTTTAACTCTTGAATTGAAAATGGTAATCCCTGCATTTTGTTGTATTGTTTATACGAAAAATCGGGATGTTTCATTCTCAAGTAATTTACAAATTGACCTTGATTCAATTCACAAACAACTATTTTCTTGTATTTTTTAAAAATTTCTTCCGTATTTTTAGGCAGAGGCATAATGTAGCTAAAATGAGCATGTCCAATTTTTTTACCTTCTGTATGGAGTTCGTTCACTGCAGATAAAACAGAACCTAGAGTTCCACCCCAACTTACAACTAATAAATCGCCTTCTTGTTCGCCATTAACTTTTTGTAAAGGAAGATAATCCGCAATTTTTTCAACTTTGTCGGCACGATATTTAGTCATTAGTTCATGATTCAATGGGTCGGTTGAAACTACCCCTTTACCATCGGTTTTTTCTAAGCCTCCAATACGATGGCGTAAACCTTCGGTGCCTGGAACTGCCCATCCACGAACAAGAGTTTCGGGATTACGTTTATAAGGCATATAATCTTTATCATTTGCTTTTACAATTGGTGGATTAATTGGTGGTAAATCTGAAACTTTTGGAATTTTGAAAAGTTCCGAACCTAATCCCATTTGACCATCGGTTAGTAAAATTACGGGTGTCATGTGCTCCATCGAATATTTAGCAGCTTCATACGCTTTGTAAAAACAATCGGAAGGAGAGGATGCAGCAAAAACAATTAAAGGAGCCTCGCCATTACGTCCAAATAAACACATATATAAATCAGATTGCTCTGATCTGGTAGGCATTCCAGTGGAAGGCCCAGCACGTTGAACATTGATAATAATTAATGGAAGTTCTGTAATTACTGCTAGTCCTAATGCTTCACATTTTAGAGACAATCCTGGTCCTGAAGTAGATGTAACTGCCATTGAACCAGCAAAAGAAGCTCCGATTGACGAGCAAATTCCACCAATTTCATCTTCGGCTTGAAAAACCTTTGCTCCTAATGATTTTTGAGCGGCAAGTTCTATTAAAATTTCGGTAGCAGGTGTGATAGGATATGAACCTAAAAACAATTCTCTGCCCGAACGTTCAGATGCAGCTAACAAACCCCATGCAGTGGCAAGATTACCAGTAATATTACGGTAACGACCTTTTTCTATTTGAGCTGCAGGTGTATGAATTTTTGAAATTTGTAATTCCACAGAATCCGCATAAACATATCCTGCTTGCAACGCTCTTTTGTTAGCATCTGCAATTTGTGGCTTTTTCTTGAATTTTTTGTCAATTAAGTGAAAACAAGTTTCAATTTTATAATCACAAATACTAATTACCATTCCCAAAGCAAAAATATTTTTACTTCTTTCTGCTGTTTTTTGGTCGATGCCTGCTTCAATGGAAGCCATTGCAGCCATGGAGGTAATTGGTGCTTTAACTATTCGGAAGCTATTAAGCGTTTCATCTTCGAGTGGATTAAATGAATAACCTGCTTTTTGAAATGCTTTTTCGCCAAAATTATCGGCATCTGCAATAATTGTTGCTCCTTTTTTAGCAGACTTTATATTTGCTGCCAAAGAAGCTGGATTCATGCAAACCAAAATATCGCACTCGTCTCCCGAAGTTAAAATTGTGCCGCCAACATGTACTTGAAACCCCGAAACCCCGGCAATTGTGTTGTGGGGTGGTCGAATTTCGGCTGGATAATAAGGAAATGTTGATAAATCATTCCCCTCAAGTGCAGCAGTATCCGCAAACAATGTCCCAGCTAACTGCATTCCATCACCTGAATCTCCAGCAAATTTAACCACAATACTCTCTTTTTTTAGAATCGTAGAATTGTTGTTCATATGTATTTTTTTAATAATGTGCTTTATCTTATTTTAATAAATTTTGCTCAAAATATTTTTACAAAGGTACTGTTTTTTATGTGTACAAACCGATTTACTTAACACAAAATTAACTATTTTGAATTTTCTGGAAATCAATTATTTACGAAATCCTGAAAATTTGATTGAATGTAAAATTGGTAAATCAGGAATATAATATGTTTAAATTTTAGTTGAATTTATTAGATATCAAACTTAATTATTGTGCAATTTAATTCTAAGCTCAAAAAAAGAAAAATTAATCACTATTGTCCGATAAACATTTTAAAAATGATTAAGCCTGAGATTTCTCTCCGCCAATTGTCGAATCGAAATGACAATCAACCTATTCCTCCAAAAGAAAATCACCAAAAAGCACTTTCGTTCAGAGCGAAACGAAGAATATGTTTTTTTATCAGACAATCATGATAATCTACGATTATTTGAATTATGATGCCTTATATAAATTGTCTTTGTTCCATTAAAAATGGAATACGGATGATACTGATTTTCCCAGATAAGAAAACATCAAATTTGCAGATACGTTATCACATAAATATCCAAAATTGCGAATATCCATTTCCAATTATTTCAAAATTGTATTATTTGTGTTTAAAAATGTGAAAAGCAAGCAAGTATTCACTTTTAAAAGCTATTTACTCTAAATGAAATTTGTATCTTTGCTGAAAATATTTAAAAAGGATATGAGTTTTACTTTTGTACATCGACCGAAACCGAAAAAATTTGGCTATAAACCTGTTTTTTATAAAAACGAGGAGGAAGACCCTGACGATAGAAAGTTGAGGTTAAAATCTTCAATCAAAAAGGAAGAGTTGGATTTAAAGTCAAAAATCCATAATTCTTGGGCACGAGAAAGGAAACATGGGGTTGTTTCAAAAGATAATATCTTAAAAACTTTAATAGTTTTAATTCTTTTAATATTGATAATTTTCTTTGTGAAAATTGGCTAGAAGTTAAAAATTAAGGTATATGTCCGATATTATCCAATTGCTTCCCGATCATATTGCTAATCAGATTGCTGCTGGTGAAGTTGTTCAACGTCCGGCATCGGTGGTTAAAGAATTAATGGAAAATGCCATTGATGCAGAATCTACCGAAGTTGAAGTAATTATTAAAGACTCTGGGCGAACATTGATTCAGGTAGTTGACAATGGCAAAGGGATGAGCGAAACCGATGCCCGAATGAGCTTTGAGCGTCATGCGACTTCAAAACTACGAAAAGCCGATGATTTATTCAATATCCGCACAATGGGTTTTCGTGGCGAAGCTCTTGCTTCCATCGCTGCTATTGCTCATGTTGAATTAAAATCAGCTATTCCAAACGCTGCTATTGGAACAAAAATCCTAGTCGAAGGTTCAAAAATTATAGACCAATCACCTTGCTCTTGCCCAGTTGGCACCTCCATTTCTGTAAAAAATTTATTTTACAATGTTCCTGCTCGCCGCAACTTTCTAAAATCTGAAAATATTGAATTTAACCATATTCTTGAAGAATTTTATAGGGTTGCTTTAATTCATTATAATGTTGGATTTTCACTTTATCATAACGACAAATTGATTTATAAATTGACAAAATCGACCTTTAAAAGCCGAATTGTCAATCTTCTTGGAAAGTCGTACAACGAAAAAATGGCAACCATTGGACAAAAAACTGATTTTTTGTCCATAACTGGCTACATTGGCAAACCCGATATTGCAAAAAAAACAAAAGGCGGGCAATATCTATTTGTAAACCGACGATTTTTTAAGCATCCATACATACATAATGCAATTACTCGAGCTTATCAGGAGCTGATTCCCGACGGATATTATCCCTCTTATTTTATGTTTTTTGATGTGGATCCAAAAACAATTGATGTAAATGTTCATCCTACAAAAACGGAAATTAAGTTTCAAGATGAAAAATTGATGTATGCAGTTGTTCATTCTACCACAAAAAAAGCTTTAGCCGAAAACAGCCTTACACCTTCATTGGATTTTGATACCGATAATAGTTTTAATGTGGATTTTTTACCTAAAGATTATCCTATTAAACAACCCACTATTCAACTTAATCCCGATTATAATCCATTTAAATCCCAAGTTCCTTCCACAAGTTCTTACAAAAAAGAGCCCTTGAGCGAACGGGATAAAAATAATCTCGAAAATTGGACAAAGCTTTATCCGCCAACAAATACGGATTTTGAAAGCTCGACAAATACGGAAATTACACAAACTTCAATTACTCAAAACAATCATAAAGAAGCAGTTAGCTACGGAACTTTTTTTCAGTTGTACCAAAGTTTTATTATTACAAAAATAAAATCGGGTTTAATTATACTTCATCAAAATGCAGCACACGAAAGGGTTTTATTTGAACGTTTTTTAAAACGAATCGATTCCAACCAAACCAGTTGTCAGCATTTATTGTTCCCAGTTACCATCGATTTGAATGCTGCCGATGCTGAAATTTTAAAAGAAATATTATCGGAATTATCCAAAATTGGATTTGAAATATCCGAATTTGGTAAAAACACTTTTTTGGTAAATGGCACTCCTCCAGATTTGACGACTGTGAATATCAAAGAAGAAATGGAACATTGGATAGATTCCTTTAAAAACAATATGATGCTTTCTAGTTTAGAGCGTAAAGTAAATGTTGCCATGTCGATGGCGAAAAGCTTAGCCATTAAATCTGGAAAAATACTTACAAGCGAAGAAATGGAAACACTTACAAATGAAATATTTGCTTGCTCAATTCCGCACGAATCACCCTATGGTAAAAAAACATTTAAAATAATTTCGAAAGAAGATTTATATCAATACTTTAATTAAAATAGCCTATGAATATGTTATCACCTGGCGGATTTAAGGTTTTGCCAACTGTTGTAAAAAACTTACTTATTATTAATGGATTGTTTTTTTTAGCAACGATTACATTTTCTGAAGGTTTCAATATAAATCTATATGATTATTTGAGTTTAAAATATTTTGGTTCTGATATGTTTCGTCCTTATCAGCTTCTTACCTATATGTTTATGCATGGCGATTTTACCCATATTCTTTTCAATATGTTTGCTCTATGGATGTTCGGTTCGGCAATTGAAAATTTTTGGGGGCCAAAACGATTTTTATTCTTTTATATTTTTACCGGAATTGGTGCCGGACTCGCTCATTATGCAGTTTTTTATTTTCAAATAAGCCCTTTTATAGATTCGATTGATGCTTTTTTATTGAGTCCTTCAAATCCCCAACTTAATTATATTCTATCGTCTCACAAATTTATAATTTCTCCCGATTATCCAGAAATATACCGAAGTTTTCACGATTTTGATGTTGCTATTAAAACACTTAACGTAACACCATACGATAAAGATGCGTTACAAACTTCTGTTGAATTTTTACAATTATACCGCAGTTTTTACTTAGATATGCCCAGTGTAGTTGGTGCTTCGGGGGCTGTTTTTGGAATATTACTAGCATTTGGCATGATGTTCCCAAACATGATGATTTACCTCTATTTTTTCATACCTATTAAAGCCAAATGGTTTGTAATTGGGTACGGTGCTATTGAACTATACATGGGAGTTACTGGCACTGCGGACGGCATTGCTCATTTTGCTCATTTAGGTGGAATGTTGTTTGGTTTTATTTTGATTATGTTTTGGCGAAAGCGTCCAGGACATAAATTTTTTAATTAAGATTTAAAACTATGTTTAATCGAAATTTTGGATATAGACAATCTTTTTTAACTGGTGTACAGCGGTTTATAAAATCTAAATCGGCTCTGTCGCGTTTTGTCATGATAAATATTGGCGTTTTTTTAGCTTGCATTGTGATTGGATTATTTGGCGGTGTATATCGTTTTTTGTTTCAAATTGAAGGTCCTAATTCGAGCGATTTTCCTCCAATAATTGATGCCCTAATGATGCCTTCATCCATTCCTCAGTTAATTCAAAAACCTTGGACATTAATTACATATCAATTTCTTCATGTTTCGTTTTGGCATATCTTTTTTAATGTGTTGATGCTTTATATTAGTGGAAGGATTTTTCTTAGTTTCCTTAAAAACCGTCAATTTGTTTGGGTTTATATTATTGGTGGAATTATGGGCGGAGTGTTTTATGTAGTTGCATTTAATTTTTTCCCAGCATTCAGTTCGCTCGTTTCTAACTCCAGGGCACTTGGTGCTTCGGCATCAGTTTTAGCAATTTTAACCTGTGTTGCCGTGTTTGTTCCAAACTATAAATTACCAATGTTTTTGATTGGCGAAGTAAAAATTAAATGGCTCGCTATTGCCTTTGTAATTATTGATATTTTGAGTATTGACAAAGGTAATCCAGGCGGACATATTGCTCATTTAGGTGGTGCTTTTTGGGGACTAATTGCTGGAACATATTACTCTAAACCTTTTTTAAAAAACATTTCTGTTTTTTTTAAAACAAAATTCAAGAAAAAGCCGTTTAAGGTAAAGTATCCAAATTTTAACGCTTCTAGTAAACCTAAAAACGACCATGAGTATAATAAACTTAGAGCCGAAAAGCAGAAAAAAATGGATGCTATTTTAGATAATATTTCAAAATTTGGATACGATAAATTGACAAAGGAAGAAAAAGAGTTCTTGTTTAAATCAAGTAATAGAAATTAAAAAAATGTTTGATAAAAAAAATAAAACAAACTTACTCGATCAAATTGTTTTTATAGCCAACATTGTTGCAGTAGGCCTTTTGTTATTATCCTATTTATCCGCTCGAGTTAGCCCCGAAAAATTTTGGATTTTAGCTTTCTTCGGACTCTCATATCCAATTTTTCTTGTTCTAAATTTACTGTTTATACCTTATTGGATTATCCGCAATATTCGTACTTCCTTATATTCTTTCATTGCCATTATAATAGGATATGGTTTTGTTAGTAAATATTTTCAAGTTGCCGGAAAGCCAATTGGTGATTTTAAAAGCGAATATCTTAAAGTAATGTCGTATAATGTAAAGCTTTTTGATTTATACAATTGCAACAAAGACTGGTCCTATAATTTCACAAATCGAAATAAAATTTTTGATTTTATTAACGAATCTCAGCCCGATGTGTTATGCTTGCAGGAATACTTTTACGATAGCGAAAATCATTTTGTAACCCGCGATTCGCTTACATCTATCCTAAAAACAAAACATTATTATGAATATTTTCCTTTTGTAAAAAACATTCATCATTACGGAATTGCAATGTTTTCTAAATATCCTATTATCAACTCGGGGTTTATTATTTTTAAAAACATAACACATAATTCGGCTATATTTTCGGACATTGTAGTGAAAACGGACACTATTAGAGTGTATAATGCACATTTACAATCGATTAAACTAAACAAAGAGGATTTTATGTTTACCTCGACCGACAGTGAAAAAAACGAAGATTTGTTAAATTCTGAATTTGCAAAAGATTCAAAGAAAATGTTGCAAAAATTAAAATCAGCATATCTTCTACGAGCAAATCAAGCCGAAATGCTACATGCACACATACGTCAATCGCCTTATCCTGTAATAGTTTGTGGCGATTTTAACGACACTCCTTGCTCCTATGCTACGCAACTTATCTCAAAAAACTTAATTGATGCTTTTGTGTCTTCTGGAAGAGGTTTTGGACAAACCTACAATGGCAAAATGCCTTCATTTAGAATTGATTATATTCTTCATGATAAAATTTTTGAAAGTAGGGGCTATAAAACAGTAAATTCTTTAAAAGCTTCAGACCACTACCCTATTTATACATACATTAAAAAATACGAATAGCAAGTTCGGAGGATACATTGAATTTTAAATTAATTTCGGATTATAAACCAACAGGTGATCAGCCAGAAGCCATCGAGCAATTAGTTGCTGGAATATTGCGTAACGATCGTCATCAAACCTTATTGGGAGTAACCGGCTCGGGAAAAACATTTACCATTGCTAATGTAATTGAAAGGATTAATCGTCCAACTTTAATTATGAGCCATAATAAAACATTGGCTGCCCAACTTTACAGTGAATTCAAAAATTTTTTCCCCGAAAATGCAGTAGAGTATTTTGTTTCATATTACGATTATTATCAGCCCGAAGCATTTCTTCCAACCACCAATACTTATATTGAAAAGGATCTTTCGATAAACGAGGAATTGGAAAAAATGAGATTAAGTGCAACCACTTCGTTGCTTTCGGGTCGCCGAGATGTTATTATCGTTTCCTCTGTTTCGTGCATTTATGGCATTGGTAATCCCGATGATTTTAGAAAAAACGTTATTAGCATTCAAGTTGGACAAAAATATCCACGCAACAAACTGCTACTCGACTTAGTAAATAGTCTTTATTCAAGAACCGAAGCGATTTTTAAACCTGGAAATTTCAGGGTTAAAGGAGATACAGTGGATGTTTTTCCTGCATATTCCGACGTGGCTTATCGCTTTGTTTTTTGGGATGACGAAATTGAATCCATCGAATCGTTTGAACCATCTAAAGGATACAATATTGGCAAAAATGACAGTTTAAGTATCTATCCGGCAAATATGTTTGTTACTTCACAGGAAATGATTGAAGTGGCTTTACGCGAAATTCAAATTGATTTAAAAGCCCAGGTAGATTATTTTACCGAAATTGGAAAACCACTAGAAGCAAAGCGTTTAGAAGACAGAGTAACCTACGATATTGAAATGATAAGAGAGCTGGGATATTGCTCGGGAATTGAAAATTATTCAAGGTATTTTGACCGCAGGGCTCCTGGAACTCGTCCTTTTTGCTTAATCGACTTTTTCCCAGATGATTTTATTACCGTAGTGGACGAAAGCCATGTTACCATTTCTCAAATTAGAGCTATGTATGGTGGCGACCGTTCCCGAAAAATAAATTTAGTAGATTATGGTTTTCGATTGCCAGCAGCTATGGATAATCGTCCGTTGACTTTTGACGAATACGAGTCGATGATTAAACAATTTATTTACGTAAGTGCTACCCCTGCTGATTACGAACTCGAAAAAAGTGGTGGTGTTGTGGTGGAACAAATTGTTCGTCCAACTGGTTTACTCGATCCAGTAATTGAAATTCGTCCTTGCCAAAATCAAGTGGATGATTTATTGGAGGAAATTGAAAAAGTAGTAAAGGAAGGTGGTCGAGTTTTAGTTACTACATTAACCAAGCGTTTGGCAGAAGAAATGTCGAAATATTTACTTCGGTTAAACATTTCTGCCAAATACATTCATTCGGATGTTATTACCTTAGACAGGGTTGAAATTCTTCAAGATTTGCGTTCGGGAGCTATAGATGTGCTTGTGGGTGTGAATTTATTGCGAGAAGGCTTGGATTTACCCGAAGTTTCGTTGGTTGCAATTTTAGATGCCGACAAAGAGGGCTTTTTGCGTTCCGAACGCTCCTTAACTCAAACGGCAGGCAGAGCAGCACGAAATGTTAATGGCAAAGTGATTTTTTATGCCGATAAAATTACTCGTTCGATGCAAAAAACAATGGACGAAACACAGCGAAAACGAGAAAAACAAATTGAATACAATATTAAAAACAATATTACTCCCACATCTATACATAAATCACTGGAGTCGCATTTAGGAGCTTCTAGTACCAATCGAAAACAAGAAAAGCAAAAAGAGTATGGAACCACAAATCATCCATCCTTAGCTGCCGAAGAAAGTGGATTGAAATTCAAATCGAAACCACAACTTCAAAAAGAGATGAAACGCTTGCAAAAAGAGATGGACGCTGCAGTTAAAGAACTTAATTTTTTAGATGCAGCAAAATTACGGGATAGTATAAATGAGTTGAAAAAGTATTTATAAACCATTGAATTAGCATTCGTGAAATTTAGAGTTGACAGATCCATAGTGTATGCTTTAATGGCAGTAGTTTGTTGGTCAACGGTGGCAACGGCTTTTAAAATTGCATTATCCGAAATGAGCTTTTTAATGCTCCTTGCAATTTCGAGTTTTGTTGCTTCAATTTCTCTTTTAATTGTCATTATATGGAATGGACAAATATTTAAAATCAAGCATCTAGACAAAAAAACATTTGGATTATTAATGTTTAAAGGCATTTTAAATCCATTTTTATATTACTTGATTCTTTTTAAAGCATACGAATTACTTCCAGCCCAAGATGCCTTAATTTTAAACTATACTTGGCCCATCATGCTGGTTGTTTTTTCTATTATCTTTTTAAAACAAAAAGTGCTAAAATTCGACATTCCTTCTATTTTAATTTGCTTTGTTGGAGTGGTTTTAATTGCAACAAAAGGTCAATTTGCGGATATTGAATTTGTAAATGGTTTTGGAACTTTTTTGGCAATTATCAGCTCCGTTGTTTGGGCTTTTTATTGGATTTTAAACCTGAAAACATCCGTAAATTCATCTCTACAATTATTTATTGGTTTTAGTACTGGCTTTATTTTCACTCTTTTTTTGGCTCTTTTTTACAATTCTGGGTTTACTTTAAAACACACAGAAGCAATTTGGGCAGGAGTATATGTTGGATTATTTGAAATGAGTATTCCTTTTTTGCTTTGGCAATTGGCGTTAACAACTTCTAAGTCATCGGCAAGTGTGAGTCGTTTTGTTTTTCTTTCACCTTTTTTATCCTTAATATTTATTGCAATCATATTAAACGAGCAAATTCACATAAGCTCCGTAATTGGATTAATGTTAATAATTGGAGGGATTTTAGTTCAGGGTTTAGGGCTAAAGAAAACTGACTTATCTTAAAATTTGAACGCTTCCGTATATCGAAATCGTTTTTTGACCATTGTTTAATTCGAGGATGTAAAAATATACTCCATCGGGAGCATTGCTTCCATCCCAAGTATTATTATATTGATTTTGTTCAAATATTTTTACACTGTTTGAATTAATAATAATCAGGCGATTTTTAGGAAACAATTCAATGTTTTCGAAAACTAAGTAATCGTTATATCCATCGCCATTTGGAGTAAAAACATTTGGCCGTTTTAATAAGTCAAAATTAAAACCTTCCTGCAAAATAGTACTGTTTTTAATTTGGAGGGTTGTTTCCTCAATTTCTGGAGTTTCCGTCAATTCGTTTGTTATCTCGGTATTGTTTACCTTAGAAACTTCTGGTTCGCTTGTTTTTATTATTGGTTTTGTATTAACTTTTGGCGATACTTGAGCAACGCTAATTGGCGAACTTTGTTCCTTTAAAACAGTATGGTTTGTGTGATTTGAATTATTATCAATTTTTTCTGTTTGTTGTGATGAGGGGGAATTTTCAAGTGCATTAACAACCAAAGGTTTTGTAGAAGCAGGTTCTTTTATTTCTACGATTGTAGCATTCGTATCGGAAACGATAGCTGGTTTTTCAATTTTGGGCTGGTTTGCAACATTCGGTTTTTCATTGTTATTTATTACCGTAATGATGGTAGCAACGGTAGCAATGGCAACAACTGCCAAAATTACTTTTCCGGCGATACTTCCAAAAAAATGACTAAATCCGTTTGAAGGATTTTGTACAGCGTTAGGAATTTGAGGAGCAACTGGCGGTAAATTATTGGCAATACTATTCCAGCACTTGTCCGAAGGAGTTTCGGTAAAGTTTTTTAGTGCATCAATAATATTATTTTCCGTCAATTTGTTCATATTATAGTCTGTTTTGTAGCCATTTTCGGGCTTTTGAAAATTGTGATTTAGAAGTTCCTTCTGACAAATCAAGTTTATCCGCAATTTCGCGATGGGTATATCCTTCTACAGCGTATAAATTAAAAATCATTCGATACCCTTTGGGCATTGAATTTACGAGTTTCATTATACGTTGAGCTTCCATTTTTTCTATTATTGATTCCTGTTTTTCAATTTCATTATACACTTCTTCAATGTCTTTATGAAATCGGTATTTACTGTTTGTTCGAAAATGACTTATCGCATTATTAATCATAATTCTTTTCATCCAGCCTTCAAACGACCCATCTCCTTTAAACATCGACAGCTTTTGGAATATCAACGTAAACCCTTCAATCAACATATCTTCAGCATCTTCCTTAGAATTTGTGTAGCGAATGCAAACCCCCATTAATTTAGATGAATATTTGTCGTATAACTCCTTTTGTGCTACACGATTGTTTTTCAAACATTCTTTTATGAGGTTTTCATCTTTTAACATTTCAATCACTGTTTTTATTAGACGGCATTGCTTTTAGAATCGTTGCTTTGCTTTTTCTTTTTTTTAAAATAGCGTTTTGCCATTAAAAATAGAAATATTATAAATCCAATTAAGGTGAAGTAAGTTATTCTTTTTATTATCGTTGCTTCTTTATTAATTGGATTAACTAAGTTAAACACATCTTTGTTTTGATACCTAAATAACGGATTTAATAACAATCGTGTATAGTCGTCAAAAATTATTTCTGTTCTAATGTATGTATCATTTTTCTTGAAAACGTATTCTGCAATGCTCGAATTTTGAACCGAATCTTTTAAAACGCCATTTTGTCCAATAAAATAGAACATTTTAGCCGGTCTGTCGGTCTGAACTTTTATTAAAGTGTCTCCAATTAAATCAATGCGATGAAGTCGTGGAATATTTTTGTGATATTCGGCTCTCACATAAATATCTTCGGATGGCATTGCTAGTTCAACACCATAAGCTTTGCCTTTTTGTAAATTATTCAAAATGGAATCAGAATTATAAGAATCAGTTTGAATAAAAGTGCAACAACGCCCAAACAAAGTTGGGTTATATATGTCATGGCAATCGTCGCTTGCCAATATAAAAGATGGAATTCCGGCACTTAAAACGGTGTCCCACAAATCAACAGAAAACCGCAAATGATTCATGGCTTCAAACAACTGGTAACCTCTAAGTTGCTTTAAGTCATCCGAAGTGTACGAATTCATCATTCGAGGATGATTTAAACAAAGCACTTTGCAATTTTCCTTTAACAAATAAATTATATTTTGTTTGTGGTTTATATCTTGATAAAAAACATAATCTTTCCACAAAACACGCTCAGCACCTATGGATAATTGATGGGTTTTTTTAATATTAAAACCATGTTCGTACGAAGTGATAATATTGCAATTAGGGTCATCCAGTTTTGACACTTTTTGATAGTCGGATAATGATATTAGATTATAATTGAGTGTTTTGTACTTTCTTAATACGGAATCTTTATTATTTTTTCTGCCATCGGCAAAAACCGACCAAGCATCGGAATGCATGTGAAAATTACCTTTTAACCATTTTGTGGAATCGGTGTTTTGGTATGGATTATATATTTTAACACCATTAAAAGGGACAGGTGTCAAAAAAGTATAAATTGGCGACAATATATATAATATAGACTGCCATGTTAATAATAAAGTAACGATAAATAGAGGTATATAGAGTATTTTTAATGAAAACTTAAGAACTTTATTCATTTATTTGTATTTTGTTTTATATTTACAATCAAAAGTAATAAAATAATTTTGATAGCTACATTATCTAACCTAAACTAAGTTATGAAACAAGTGATTAAGATTTTTCTGGTAGAAGATGATCCTTATTATGCAAAATTATTACATTATCATTTAGGTGCTAATCCCGAAAATTATATTGAAGTTTTTGATAATGGCTGTGATTTATTAAGCAATTTATATCGCAACCCCGATATTATTTCATTGGATTACGGCTTACCTGATATTAATGGCAAGGAAGTTTTAGAAAAAATAAAGGAATTTAATCTCAACATACCCGTAGTAATGGTTTCGGGTCAAGGCGAACTAGCCGTAGCGGTTGAATTATTTAAAATTGGGGCATACGATTATATTATTAAAGGGGAAGACACAAAGGAAAGATTGTGGAATGCCGTTGAACGAATAAAGGAACAGATTGGTCTAAAACAGGAAATTCAAAATCTTAGGGCTCAAATTTCGACTAAATATCGTTTAGAACTTATTCAAGGTAATAGTGAAGGAATTCGCAAAATGTCTTTAATGATCGAATCCGCAATAAAATCTAAATTACCAGTTGTAATTTCAGGAGAAGTTGGCAGTGGAAAAGCCTTAATTGCAAAATCGATTCATTATAATTCGATTAGAGCAGAGCAGCCATTTATTATATTTTCTACTACAATATATAACGAAACCAATATAGAGTTAGAGTTGTTTGGTTATGAAAAGGATGCAATTCCGGGATTACCATATCGTAAAATTGGAAAATTGGAAGAAGCAAATGGAGGAACATTATATATAGAAGAGATTTGCGATTTAGATAGTAAAACACAATTAAAAATTTTAAATTTTTTACAAGAAAAAGAAATTTGTCGCATCGGAAGTAAACGTTTAGTAAAACTTGATGTTCGAATAATTGCTTCTACTAGTAAAGATTTAGAAAAAGAAGTTCAAAATGGAAATTTTAGAAAAGATTTATTTTATCGAATAATTGGTATTCCTATTAGTGTACCTCCTTTACGACAAAGAGGAAATGACATTATTGAAATTGCAAATAGATTTATAAATGAATATTGCATCGAAAATAATTTAAAAAAAGCGAAACTTTTACCCGATGCACAAACCAAGCTTTTAAACCACACCTATCCAGGTAACGTAAGCGAATTAAGGTCAATTATTGAGTTGGCTATTACGGTTTGCCAAAAAGGAAATATCAAAGCCGAAAACATTACATTTACAAATGAAAATAAAAATACTTTTGTTCTTTTTGAAGATAAAACTTTAGATGAGTATGAGATGTTAATTATAAAACAGTACATGATTAAATATAACAACAATGTAAATACTGTTTCTGAAAAATTGAATGTTGCTAAATCGACCGTTTATAGGTTTTTAAAAAAAAGTAATTGTATTATAGTCTAATTTTATTTATTATTGCATTATTATTGCTATAAATTTAAGTTTATTATGAAGGCTATAGATTTAACAACAACTGGAATAGCACCACTAAAAACCTCAGACAAGGGCGATTATGCTCTTAGAATAATGGAAGAATATAAAGTTTCGCATTTACCAATTGTGAATAATGAGTCTTTTTTGGGCTTAATTTCCGAAGCAGATATTTTGAGCGAAAACAATATAAAATTAGCCATTGGTGCTTACAATCTTTCTCTAAATATGACTTCGATTTTCGAAACACAGCATATTTATGATGTATTTAAAAATTTTAGCGAATCGAAACTGACTATTTTACCAGTAGTAGATGCTAAAAATACTTATTTAGGAGTAATAACTCTTGTGGATCTTTGTCAATCCATTTCACAATTAACTGCTGTTTCTAATCCTGGTGCTGTTATTGTTTTGGAAATGTTTAGCCACGATTATCTGTTGTCTCAAATAGCTACTATTGTTGAATCTAACGATGCAAAAATTCTGAGTGTTTACATTCATAGCCACCCCAAATCGACAAAAATGGATGTCATTTTGAAAATTAATAAAAACGATATTTCCTCCATTATTCCAACTTTTAATAGATTTAATTATATTGTAAAAGAGTCTTTCTCTGAAAGTGAATATTTTGACATGCTTAACTCCAAATACGATGAGTTTTTGACATGGCTTAACATATAAGGAAGGCTAGTTGGATGAACAAAACTTTCGTTTTTTTATTTTTTATTTGCTTACAAATTCCCGCTTTTCTGTTGTCACAAACCGAAACTGTAAAAATACAGGATATTCAGTTGCATGGTAATAAACGGACTCAGGATTATATTATTTTTCGCGAAATTCAATTTAAAAAAGGAGATTCTCTTAGTGCTGCTGAATTGAACGAAAAAATAATTAAAAGCGAACAAAATATTCAAAACACTTCACTTTTTAATTTTGTAAACATTCAAACTGACACCATTGTCGAAAATATTTATACCATTCGAGTGAATGTTACTGAACGTTGGTATATTTGGCCCTTTGCAATGGTAAAAACTGCCGAAAACAACTTTAATACTTGGTGGATCGATAAAAATTATAATCACCTCACATTAATGTTGCTATTAGCGGACCTCAATTTTCGAGGTTCACGCGAACAATTGATTTTAAAAGCAAATTTTGGCTATGATCAAAGTTTTGGCATAACGTATTCTATTCCGTATATAAATAAGCGTCAAACACTTGGAACAATGTTTGATGCTTCTTGGTCTAAATATCATGAGGTTAATATTGGAATTGTCGATTTAAAAAATACTTTTTATCGATTATCCTCTTCCCCACTTGCAGAAATTATGAACGGCGGAATTAGTTTTATTTATCGTCCAACATATAGAGCTTCGGGGCAATTTTCGGTTTCATACAATCAGTTTAATTTCAACGATTCGATTTTTGCTAAAAACCCTTTTTATGCTCCTTTAAATAAAACTCAGATTTTAAATTTCTATTCAAAAATTAAAATCGATTTTCGCGATAATAAATCATATCCACTAAATGGATTTTATGCCGATTTGATTTTTACACAAACAGGATTGAATTTTTTACCTGCCGAAAAATTTTACAAAACTTCCGTACAGTCAAATATGAGATTTTATAAAGCGTTTAACCAACGGATTCATTATGCTTGTGGAATAAATGCTCTTTCTTCGTTTCGGGATGCTAAAGCAGAATTTTTAGGAACCGAAATTGGCGGCAATAATAATGATATTAGAGGCTACGAATATTATAATATCCCTGTTAAAAACTTTGTTATTTTAAAAAATAATATTGGGTTTACCTTGGTTAAAAAAAGGACAAAACGTTTACCGCTTATTAAGTCCGACAATATTGGTTTATTTCATTATGCCATTTATCTTAATGCTTTTTTTGATGCGGCAATTTTTTCAGAAGATAATCGGCGCAATGTTTTTATACAGATGACAAAGCCACAAAATGATCGGATTTATAGTGCTGGCATTGGGTTAGATTTTGTAACATATTACGATATGGTTTTCCGATTTGAGATGAGCCATAATTTTTTGTTTAATCAATGGGGATTTTTTGTAAATTTAAAGGCTTCAATTTAAATAATCATGACAAAAAAAACATTTGCAATTTATAGTAAACCGCATGGAAACCAATCGTATGATGTATTACAAAAAGTCATAGATGCCATTATTAATCAAGGCAATAGCATTGTTTTATATAAGCCATTATACAATATTATTTGTGATAAAATATCGACAAAAAATATTTTTGATTATTTTGATTCCTACGAAACTCTTTTAAATAAAGCCGATTGTATGTTGTCAATTGGTGGCGATGGAACCTTTTTAGGAACCTTACCATATATTAAAGATAGTAATTTACCAATAATTGGTATAAATAATGGAAGATTGGGTTTTTTAGCGAACACCCAAATTGATGATATCGAAAGTGCATTAAATAATTTTGTAACCGGAAATTTTAATTTAGATAAACGCACCTTGCTAGAAATTAATTCGCAAAATGAAACCTTTAGTAAAACTCAATTATATGCACTTAACGATATAACGGTTCGAAGGACCGAAAATGCTTCGATGCTTTCGTTTAAGGTTGAAGTAGAAGGTGAATTTTTAAACAATTATTGGGCAGATGGAATTATTATTGCCACCCCAACTGGCTCCACAGCATATTCGTTAAGTTGCGGAGGTCCAATTTTAACCCCCGACTCCAACTCCTTTATTTTAACACCAATCGCTTCTCATACACTTACGGTTCGTCCGGTTGTTTTTTCAGACAAAAATATTATTAAAGTGAAAATTTCGGGACGGTCTTGTCATTATACTTTAGGAGTTGATTCGTGTAGTTTAAATTTAGAATCGACCATTGAGTTGATTATTTCAAAAGCACCATTCCAGCTAAATATTGTTCAGTTTCCACAAAATTCCTTTTTTAAAACAATTCGCGAAAAGTTGATGTGGGGTTTTGATAAAAGAAATTAAAGATTATTAAACGTATTCATTTCCGAAACAATTATTTTCATTTTTTTTTATCTTTGAAACAAAAAAATAGCCATGAAATATTTAGGAGCTCATGTAAGTGCCTCAGGCGGTGTCGAAAATGCAGTATTAAATGCAGTAAATATTGGAGCAAAAGCCTTTGCTTTGTTTACAAAAAACCAACGTCAGTGGGCTTCGCTACCATTATCTCAAACAAGTATTAAAAAATTTAAGGAATATTGCGAAAAATACGATTTTCAAGCATTCCAAATTCTACCTCACGACAGTTATCTTATAAATTTAGGACATCCCGAAAGAGAAGCACTGGAGAAATCACGAGACGCTTTTTTAGACGAAATGCAACGTTGCGAACAACTTGGGTTAGATAGATTGAATTTTCATCCAGGTAGCCATTTAAATAAAATTTCGGAAGAGGATTGTTTGAGCACTATTGCCGAATCTATAAATATCGCCTTGGATAAAACCAAAGGAGTTTCGGCAGTAATAGAAAACACAGCAGGACAAGGGACAAATTTGGGTTATTTGTTTGAGCAAATTGCATATATCATTGAAAAAGTTGAAGACAAAAGTCGTGTTGGAATTTGCATTGATACTTGCCATAGTTTTTCGGCTGGTTATGATTTATCCACTGCCGAAGGTTTTGAAAAAATGTTTATCCATTTTGATAATATGATTGGATTCAAATATTTAAAAGGAATGCACATTAACGACTCTAAAAAAGCCTTTGGAAGTCGCGTTGACCGTCATGAAAGCATTGGAATAGGGACACTTGGCAACGAAGTATTCAAAATTCTAATGAAGGATTCACGGTTTGATAATATTCCACTTATTTTAGAAACTCCAAACGAGGAAATTTGGGCTGAAGAAATAAAGTTATTGTATTCTTATATTTAGGAATAAAAGTGATTGCTGATAAATGCTCGGATTGCAAATCCGAGCAAAACGCAGAAATTTGGGCCGAAGAGATTAAATACTTGTGATCACTTATTTCAAAATGATAATTTGATAATCCATGGTTTAATTATGTGTTAATATTTAAACAACGACGATGAAATTACAATTAAGTGCTTAATCGTTTTAGCAATGTTCTACAAAACCAAAAGTGTTATTTATGTGTTAATCTTTTGCACATCTGCGCATATTTAACGTACATTTAATTAATTTTTTTTATTAGTCAAATCTCAAAATCATGAAAAACAATTTCATTTTATTTTGTCTAGTAATAATAGTTTTATTATCAACACAATGCAAAAAAAATGAAACAAGTTTAATTCAAAAAAACCAAAATTACACTGCTTTTACAAATGACAGTATTTATGGAGTTATTCATAATGCATGTTTAGATGAGTTAACTAATTATATCAACTTTCCATGTATTGATACAATAAATATTGCAGATTATTTAAAGGATTTTTTGTATAATAATTACGATATTATTATAGATACTGGAATGCAAATTGATTCAATAAATTACAGCGATTTTAAAGATTTTGGAATTCATTTATATAATGAGTCAATTGTTTCAGACAAAGTTGTTGAGTACTTTGATGGATTAGACTCTATTAAAGATTATTCAACAACTCAAACAATTTTTGACTCAGTGATAACAAATCTAGTAAATACAATCTATGATGATAAGGATTTACATTCATATGAAATTCATCTTTTAGCAAGTACAATTTTGTTTTATAGAAGTAGTGTTAAGTATTGGTTTGATGCAACAAATAGCGTATCTTCATCATGGCATATGGAAATGAGCTATTTTCCTAATTTTGAAGACTATGCATTAGCAAAAAGGCCTTTCTATGTTGCAGATTTTGCTTTTGCTGATGCAATTGGTTTTTCTAGGCAATATGCTTTATGTGCGTATGAGTATTGTCCTGATTTTAAAAAACCATATAAAGGAACGAATTGCCCTTCTCTTTGTGCAAAAGAGGCTATAATATATGGACTGTATGCATCTGTAGGTGGTTTATTTTAAATTTCTAAATTTAATATATGAAAAAATTATTATTAAGACTGATTATTACGTTATTTTTATGTCTAAATATATCGGTTTTTTCCCAGTCTAATTTTTCTTCGGGCAGACTTGTATATAAGCAAATTAGAGGAGGAAAAACTTATCCGAACGATACCATTTGGTATGCATCTGGAATTATTAAAGACAGGGCAAGTTTTCATGATTTAATTAAAAATAAAAATTACTGGATTATCGGGAATGACACACAAGTTGTAGTGAATAAAACACTCGAAAAAGAACTGTTGGTAGAATACAAGAAAATAAAAACAACTTTTTACACTAAGGATACCGCATCATTTGCAGGAATAAAATGCCAAAAAGCAATCATGGAAACCTTGGATAAAGACAGTAATAGTTTTGTTTGGACAGTTTACTACAATCCAAAAATTGGAAGTAAAAAACATAATTATTCTCGAGTTTTTAAAGACATTGATGGAATCCCTCTGTATTTTTCGGTAGATGATTGGACTTACGAGTTAATCGAATTTGTTGAAATAAATAAAGAGGATATTAATATTCCTAGATTTGTGATAAATTATAAACCGAAAAAGAAGGATTAAAAATAATTTTATTAAAAACGGAGTACATTGCTGTACTGCGTTTTTAATAAATATTTGAGGCTTAATTCTCATTTAGAATTTCAAACCTATTTTATTTCAGGCTAGTTCGGATTTGTAATCCGAACAAACAAATCTTCCAAAATTTTATTTTTGTTTATTCAAAAAGCGTCTAACTTCCGACATAAAATCAGGAAGCTGACGTAAAGCAGCCAATTCTCTCCATTTTTTACGAGCGTCGTCGGCAGGTGTTCCAAAATAAACTTTTCCATTTCCTTCGGTGTTTTTATCTAATGCCGAAGTAGCTAAAATTACGGAGCCTTTTCCAATTACCAATTCTTTATTTATAGCAACTTTAGCCCAAATCAGGCACTCATCCTCAATTACTGTTACACCAGCAATAGCACAATGAGCACCAATTAAACATAATTTTCCGATTTTAGTGTCGTGACCAACGTGTGCATGGTTATCAAATTTGCTTCCTTTGCCAATTATGGTATCGCCCGAAACTCCACGATCGATTGTACACATGGCACCTAATTCAACATCGTCTTCAATAATTACCCTACCACACGAATTCATTTTATCCCATTTTTCAGGACGCTTTTTAAAATAATAGGCATCGGCTCCAATTACACAATTTGAATGAATAATAACATTATCCCCAATAACACAATGGTCATAAATGCTAGCATTTGAATGAATGATACAGTTTTTTCCAATTTTAACATGATTACCCACAAATGCACCAGGCTGAATTACTGTATTTTCGCCAATAATTGCCGAATTACTTATGAGTTGATTTGCCGATTCAAATTTTCGGAAGTAAAGTACAATTTTGTTATAATCCCGAAAAGAATCGTCCGAAATAATCAACACTTTGCCTTCTGGACAATCAACTTCTTTGTTGATAATAATTATGGTTGCTTTTGAATTTAATGCTTTGTCGTAATATTTTGGATGATCCACAAAAGTAATGTCTCCCTCTTCAACCATATGGATTTCGTTGATGCCTTTTACTGGAATTGAACTTGAACCAGAAACAACCGCATGTGCTCCAATTATTTCAACAATTTGAGGAATAGAATAAGTAATGTCAAATTTCATAATATAGTTTCAAATAAAAAGCCCTTTAAGAGGGCTTTTTATTATTCTTTAACGCGTTCGGAATATTTATTAGTACGTGTATCCACTTTTATTTTTTCACCTTCGTTGATAAAAAGAGGAACCATTACTTCGGCACCAGTTTCAACGGTAGCTCTTTTGGCAGCATTCGTTGCAGTATCACCTTTAACACCAGGTTCGGTGTATGTAATAATTAAATCAACAAAAGATGGTAATTCGCATGTTAGTGGTGTTTCGGTATCTACATGATAAAGAATTTCAACCACTTGTCCTTCTTTTAATAAACCCGAATTATTAATCAATTCTTCTTCAATAATAAGCTGTTCGTATGTTTCCATGTGCATAAAGTTGTACGAGCTATTTCCTTCTTTATATAAAAACTGATAAGGTCTGCGTTCCACGCGAGCAATATCAATTTTAACACCAGATGTAAAGGTGTTTTCCAACACTCTACCAGTTTTTAAGTTTTTTATTCTTGTACGAACAAAAGCGGGACCTTTCCCAGGTTTGACATGCATAAATTCGTTAATTATCCAAAGTTCATTGTTAAATTCAATACACAGTCCATTTCTAAAATCTGCTGTTGTAGCCATAAAGTGTTCTTTTTTATTTGTTTTAGCCTGACAAAATTAAGGATAAAAAATTAAATAATCACTATTGTCCGATAAAAAAAATAAATTGTGCGATAAGTGTAAATCACTTCAATCAATTTTTGTCACAATCCTAAAGAATGAATTGATTTTCAGTATTTTACATTTGTCAGCTGGCGAAAAAGTGTGCAATAAATTGCGGGAAATCTATGTTTTTAAAACATACAAAAACAAATCCTACTTTCCGCCAGTTCACCTATAACCTTATTATACAACACTTTATAATAGATATCAAAATTCACATCAGGCAGCAGTGTTGAATAATCTAAATATATTGCTAGAATTTAATTTTTAAGAAGAAAATTTATTTAAAAAGCACTTTCATGTTTGGTGTAAAATCAATAAGAACGAAGCGGTGCGAAGTATCCAACTTCGCACATGAAGAAAAGAGCATCGCAAAGTTTCAAACTTCGCACATCAATATTTCCAACAATTATAGAATAAACTCATGAAGCATTTCGGATATTGAAACACATGGCAAGCCAACTACATTATAATAAGATCCATTTATTTTTTCGATTTTATGAAAACCCAACCACTCCTGAATACCATATGCACCAGCTTTGTCGAATGGTTTGTAACGGGTGATGTAATAGTTGATTTCTTCATCTGAAATTGGCTTAAACTTTACTTCCGTTTTGGCAAAATTCATTATTCTTTTTTCGAACGAACGGATGCAAATACCTGTATATACTTCATGGATTTGACCCGAAAGCATGGATAACATTTCAAACGCATGATCATAATCGGCTGGTTTTCCCAATATTTTATTATTGAAAACAACAATGGTATCAGCAGTAATTAATATTTCGTCCTGCGTTTTTATCCATAT
Organism: Bacteroidales bacterium; assembly: GCA_038210985.1. Classification (GTDB taxonomy): domain Bacteria; phylum Bacteroidota; class Bacteroidia; order Bacteroidales; family WCHB1-69; genus JAQUGA01. Next base: position 35,948 of record JBBQWB010000002.1, on the reverse strand, counting down.
GGATTCCGACTTTTGCTCAGCTAAAGACATGACAATATTTTCGGGCTTATCCGATGAATTAAGTATTTCCTCCATTTCCGAAGTACGAACCTCAAAATTAAAACCCATATCGGACAATAACTCTTTGCGGCGAGGAGATGCAGAACCTAAAACCAGTTTTTTATTTAAGTTTATAAATTCATGTAAAATCATAGCATTATATATCGATGAATGATTAATAAAATTATCCCCATTAACATGGTGAATTTTAGCACTCCCGACAGAAATTTAAAATCTTCTTTTGTTTTAGCAACAAATAATTTAACCAAAACATAAATTATTGGAGCAGTAATCATTACAAAACCATACGTTGCAAGCCATTCGTTGCCAGCAATATAAATTAAAACCTGAATAGTTAGTACAAATATCAGAAAAACTCCTAAAAGAGCATACAAAACTGACTTTGTTTTATCAATTCCTAATTTAATTGGTAAAGTTTGACGATTTGCCACTTTATCGCCCTCTATATCTTCCACATCTTTAACAATTTCACGAATCAAACTAATTAAAAAAGCAAAAGCAAAATATATAAAACTAATCTTTGTGATAAAACTAAAGTTTTTTTGACAATCGATAAAACCATAAATTGAATTTTTCATTGCAAAAAACTCAAATAACCAATAACTGATTATTACAAAACCACTTAAAAATGCCACTACAAGATTACCCCACAAAAAAATGCGTTTATATTTAAAAGAATAGTACCATAACATAATGGCTGTAATTAGAGGTATCGTTGCAAGATTCAAAAAACCAACTTTCCATGCTAAAACAGCCCCAATAAAAAAACTTAAAGCTGATAGAATATAAAACAAGTTTTGAGCATTTTTAGGTTTAATTATCGTACCTACAATTTGTTTTTCGGGCTTATTAATTCCATCAATTGTTTGGTCAAAATAATCGTTAATAACATAACCCCCAGCGGTCATCAACACAATAGCAAACACTAATAACAAGAAATAAAAATCGTTTAAAAAAGGCAAATAGCCACACATGTCATAATATGGTGCAAAAACAAAAATCCGAAAAACATAAAGCGTAACAACAACAATAATTAGATTTTGAATTCGCAACAATTTTAAATAATTCATTAGTTTTTTCATTTAATTTTCGTTTTTAAAAATTACCAAGCAAACGCTTCTTCATCAAACCACAATCCTTTTACTTTTAACACCTGTTCAATTATATCCCTAACGCAACCTTCGCCTCCTTTAAATTTTGAAATATAATGAGATATGGCTTTTATTTCTTCGGCAGCATCGGCAGGGCAAATAGCTAAAGCCGAGGCTTTCATAACATGAAAATCGGGAATATCATCGCCCATATATAACACTTCATCAGCGGTTAAATTTTTACTTTTCAAATACGTCTCAAATTTATCAAATTTATTATCCACGCCTAAATAAACATCTATTAAATTTAATGCTTCAAAACGTTTTTGCATCGACACCGACCTACCGCCACTTATAATGGCAATATTTAGTCCTTTTTTTATGGCTAACTGAATGGCATAACCATCTCGAACATTCGACATTCGAAGTTGTTCGCCATCAGGCATTACCAATACTTTTCCATCTGTTAAAACGCCATCAAAATCGAATATTAGTGTAGTGATATTAATTAATTTTTCCTTATAGTTTATCATTTTTTGAATGTTTTTCTATTATTAAATTACTAATCCCTAAATACAGTTCTTTTTGCTTTTCATTATCCAACAAACTCAAATGTTTTTGTATGATATTTTCATCGTTTCGGATTGCCGGACCCGTTTGTGCTTCAAACGGAGAAGTTTCCATTGCTTTATTAATGGTTTCAATAATCAATGGTTTTAATACTGAAAAATCAATATTTTGTTTATCCAAAATATCTTTTGCTTCCACTAAAAGATGATTTACAAAATTACACGCAAAAACCGCTGCCAAATGAATATAAGACCTTTCAAGCGAGCTAACATTCAAGACTTTTTCGGATAATTTACATGCGATTTTTTCGATTTTACGATATATCACCTCATTTTTTGCTTCAATAAACAGCGGTACTTTAGCAAAATCTACTTCTCGGTTTTTTGAAAACGTTTGAAATGGATATAAAACTCCATAATCGAAATTTTTTCCATCAAAAACATCCAACGCTATCGAACCCGAAGTGTGCAAAACTAAAATATTACTATCGGGATTTAATTTTTGAATAATACCTTGATATTCGCTATCGTTTACCGAAATCACAATTAAATCGACCGAATTGATTGGATTTGGAATTGAATCGAGTGCCACACCACCAATAATTTCGGTTAATTTATTGGCATTTTTAATATTTCGACTGATTACGTATGAAATTGAAAACCCACATTCAACAAATCGTTTACCAATATGATGTGCCACATTACCAGCGCCAATCAGCATTATGTTTTTTATGGTTTTTGTTGAATTCATTTGGACAAAATTAAGCGAAAAAACCCAATCTGCGACTAACGATTTTTATTTCCGTTTGGAGTATATTCAAAAGCACCAATATCGGGTGGCGATGAACGAGGATTTTCATTTATATCAAATCCTACCATTGGCAAGTAAACTTCGCTACCTGCGTTAACCGCTGGCGAGGATGAAGGAATATTATAATTTGCCACCGATTGGTCGATAAAAGAAGGATTTGCATTTTTTTTGCAACTTACAAATCCGGCATCGCTTGAAATGTTCAATTCGGTTCGAATGATACAATGGTCAAATAGATAATTGTACAACGTATTTGGTTTTTTCTCCATTTCAAACTCATTTGCATTACTACCATAAATAATTGAATTAGCTACTGTTAGTTGCAAATCGTTAATATATATTTGAGTAGATGTTTCCAAAAAATTATTCATATAAAACAATGGAGTTTGCCGCACTGTTTCGGTCCAAAAATCAGCAAATGTATTATTGATAAATTGGTATGTACCTCCGTAAGTAAGTGCAACACAGTACTGACCGCAATTTGCAATTAGGTTATTATTTGCATCAATTTTATAGTTTCGGCTTAAAAGTCCAATTCCTGAAGCATTTAAAATTCGAGTATTTTCAAGAATCAATTTGTTTCCCATTGGTTCATCGATGGTTTCGGCTTGAATTCCAATAAATGAGTTTTTTATAATTGCATGATTAATTATATTGTCATTTGCTCCTTCGTTTATCCAAATTCTGTCCCACTGACCTGGAGCATCTGTGTACCAAGCTTCTCTCCTATCGCCCTGAAAAACAACCGGCATATCTTTAGTCCCATTTACTTGAATATTTCCACCTTTATACACCCAAATACCCGCATTTTTGTGCAAATAAATTTGCGTTCCGGCAGGAATTCGCAAACTTCCCACCGAATCAATTACGGCATAACCATAAATTACATAAGGTTTTGAGTTATCCCAATTTACGGTTTGACCTTCGTTGGCAACAATTTTATAGGGTGGCAATCCCGTTCGATAAGTATCTGCAATAATAAAATTTGCATCTTGCCCATAAGCTAACAAATCAATATCCTGAATATTTCCATTTGTACTAAAAACAATAGAATCGCCAATTAGCAAAGGATTATTTTGATTGTTTGGATTAATTTTAGCTTGAACAAAAATATATAAACTGTCCTTTGGGCGAATTTCGACATCGGTAAAAGAGACACCCGACTTACCATTTACATTAATACTGAAATATGATTGTTGCAAACCCGCTAAATAAATAGACGATATGATTATCGATTCGGAGTATGGATTATACACCATTAATTGGCGAGTAGCAGTTGTTATGGTTGTAAAAATAGTATCAAAGCAAATTAAATCTTCCGAAAAATTCAATTTTGCGTTAGCATCTTTGTTAAAAACATCTTCTTTTCGGCAAGCAGAAAAAACAAGTAGAATAAAAAAGCAAACCGATAAAACTCTGAAAAATTTCCTCATTACAATTTAGTTTCTATTTCAAACGCCAAAAATACATAAAAGGTATGAATGTGGATTTTTTGTTTTAAAAATTTCGAGGGCATAGGCAAAAAGCCACGCCCTCGATTTTTTGTAAATTCAAATTTTAATCTTCCATCATTAAATTCAGCATTTGGATAGCACATTCGGAGATGATAGAACCAGGTCCAAAAATGGCAGCAGCACCGGCTTTGTAAAGGAAGTCATAGTCCTGAGGAGGAATAACGCCACCTACAATAACCATAATATCTTCGCGTCCAAGTTTTTTCAGCTCATCGATAATTTGTGGCACCAATGTTTTGTGTCCTGCAGCAAGCGACGAAACGCCAACTACATGCACATCGTTTTCAACCGCTTGACGGGCAGCTTCGGCAGGAGTTTGAAACAATGGTCCCATATCCACATCAAAACCGATATCTGCATATCCAGTTGCAACTACTTTTGCACCACGGTCGTGACCATCTTGTCCCATTTTAGCAATCATAATACGAGGACGACGTCCCTCTTTTTCGGCGAACTTGTCCGCTAACTCACACGCTTTCTTAAAGCTGCTATTGTCTTTTGTTTCTGATGAATACACGCCTGAAATTAAATTAATTTTTGCTTTATAACGTCCATATATTTTTTCCATTGCAGTCGAGATTTCGCCTAAAGTAGCTCTTTTGCGAGCAGCCACAATGGCTAATTCCAATAGATTTCCTTTGCCTGTTTTAGCACTTTCGGTAATCGCCTCTAAAGCTGCATTTACCTCCTCCTGATTGCGTTCGGCTCTTAATTGTTCCAAGCGTTTAATCTGTGAAAGTCTAACCGCTGTATTGTCAACTTCTAAGGTTTCAATTGGATCTTCTTTTTCCAAGCGGTATTTATTCACACCCACAATAATATCTTTACCTGAGTCGATACGAGCTTGTTTGCGAGCAGAAGCTTCTTCGATACGCATTTTAGGAATGCCTGATTCGATGGCTTTTGCCATTCCACCAAGTTTTTCCACTTCTTCGATTAACATCCATGCACGGCGTGCAATTTCGTGTGTAAGACTTTCCACATAATACGAACCAGCCCATGGGTCAACGGCTTTACAAATATTTGTTTCTTCTTGTAAATAAATTTGAGTATTTCGAGCAATACGAGCACTAAAGTCGGTTGGAAGTGCAATTGCTTCGTCTAAAGCGTTTGTGTGTAACGACTGTGTGTGTCCTAATGCCGAAGCCATTGCCTCGATGCATGTACGAGATACATTGTTAAACGGATCTTGTTCGGTTAAACTCCATCCCGAAGTTTGCGAATGCGTGCGAAGGGCCAAAGATTTTGGATTTTTTGGATTAAATTGTTTCACAATTTTCGACCAAATCATACGAGCAGCACGCATTTTGGCAATTTCGGTAAAATGGTTCATTCCAATAGCCCAAAAAAAAGATAAACGAGGAGCAAATTGGTCGATATTCATACCCGAATTAACTCCAGTTCGAAGGTATTCTAAACCATCAGCAAGGGTATAAGCCATTTCGATATCGCAAGTAGCACCGGCTTCTTGCATGTGGTAACCCGAAATAGAAATGGAGTTAAACTTTGGCATATTTTGCGAAGTAAACTGAAAAATATCGGCGATAATCCGCATGGATGGTTCGGGTGGGTAAATATATGTATTACGAACCATAAACTCTTTTAAAATGTCGTTTTGAATGGTTCCGTTAAGTTGTTCCAAACTCACACCTTGTTCTTCGGCAGCCACAATATAGAATGCTAAAATTGGTAATACAGCACCATTCATGGTCATCGAAACCGACATTTTATCCAACGGAATTTCGTCAAATAACACTTTCATGTCTAAAATTGAATCGATGGCAACACCTGCTTTTCCAACATCGCCAACCACACGCTCATGATCGGAATCGTATCCACGATGAGTTGCTAAGTCGAATGCAACCGACAAACCTTTTTGTCCAGCAGCGATATTACGACGATAAAATGCATTGGATTCTTCGGCAGTTGAAAAACCTGCATATTGACGAATGGTCCACGGTTTATTTACATACATGGTAGAATATGGTCCACGCAAAAAAGGAGCAATACCGGCAGCATAGTTTAAATGTTCCATGCCATCTAAGTCGGTTGAACCGTAAACCGGTTTAACATGAATGTTTTCGGGAGTAAGCCAATCGTTTTGAATGCCTTGTTCTATTTCCCATTCCGAAAAACTTTTCTTTTCGGATAGTATTGGTTTATATGATAATTTACTGAAATCTGGTTTCATTCTTTTTGTTTTAAATTGATTAAATTCCAATTAATTTATTGTATTGGATTAATTCTTCCAGAAGATTTGAACGTACATGAATAAATTTATCTACGCCAATTTCTTTAAATGAATCCAATAACTCTTTTGGATATCCCGCAATAACTACGATTGCTTTTGAAGCCAATTTATCCAGCTCCGCTTTAATGGCAGGAACTAAATCGGCATACTCTTCGTCGGAGCTACACACTACAATAATATCAGACTTATAGGACATTGCTTTTTCAACACCAGCTTCCGCTGATTTGAATCCTAAATTATCAATAATTTCATATCCGGCACAGCCAAAGAAATTAGTAGCAAAACTTGCACGTGCTTTTCGCATCCCTAAATTACCAATGGTAAGTAAAAAAACAAGCGGACAACGACCATTTTGTTTTTCAAAGGCTTCGGTTGCAAAACGTAGTTGTTCAAAACCTTGGGCTCTACGATATGGCTTTAATCCAGTATAATTGGATGTTCCTTCTATTTCAATTGCATCATGCAAACGTTCTGCTGTATTTGGATATTGATTGGTTCCTAACACAATCGTTTTACGAGTAGCAACATCCATATTTCGTTTAGAAGCGATTTTTTCAATATCGGTTAAAATATTTTTATTTTCTGTATTTTTAATAAATCCGCCTTCATTTTCTACTTTTTGGAAAAGCTTCCAAGCCTGTTCAGCCAATTGATCGGTTATGTTTTCGATATAGTACGAACCTGCTGAAGGATCGATTACTTTATCAAAATAGGATTCGTGTTTTAATACCAATTGTACGTTTCGAGCAATTCGACTCGAAAATTCATTTTCGTTTTTAAACGATTTATCGAATGGATGTAATGTAATGCTGTCGCAACCTGCAATAGCAGCCGACATTCCTTCGGTTGTTACGCGAAGTATATTTATATTTGGATCGTACAACGACTTATTCCAAAGCGAACTGTCGGCATGAATTTTCATTTTTTTAGACTCTTCATTTAATGGATTGTATTGTTCCACTATCATAGCCCACAACATACGCACAGCACGGAATTTGGCAATTTCCAGGAAGTAATTGCTTCCTATTCCAAAACTAAATTCAATGGAATTAGCTACTTTGTCGATGGCTGTTCCTTTGGCAACAGCATTCGACAAATAATCGTTTCCCCAAGCCAACGCATAAGCCATTTCCTGAACAATGTTAGCACCGCAATTATGCAAGGTTGTAGCATTTACTCTTAACGACTTATAATTAGGAAGATTTTCGGAAATTGTTTTTATGGAATAAAGAGTTTCGTTTAAATCGTTTTCTTGATTTGTATAAAACTTTGTATGTAACAAAAGATAGTTTATTGGGTCAAAGTCGATTGAACCCGTAACTTTTGATAAATCTATATTTTGATTTTTCAATTCTGCAACAAATAAATCGATTAAAGCAGGATACGACACAGCATGCTTAAACGAAATTCCGCTGGTTTCCGGATTAATTTCTTTAAGTAAATTATGCATTTCTGCTGCACTATTAAGTTTTGAAGCATTAAAACATACCGATTCGGCACCACGAGTTAAAGCATTTACGGCAATTTTATTGGCTTTAATTGGGTCGGGTTCGGAAATTTCCTGTACAATTATCCAATTATTGTTGTGGGTTTTGTTACCACGAACATAGGCATAAGTATTTGGACATTGATTTAAGTATTCCAGTTTTTCCAAATCTTCGGCTCTGTAATACGGCTTAATAGAAATACCTTCGTCGGTTTTCCAAACCAGTTTCTTTTCATAATCAGCACCTTTGAGGTCGTCGTTAATCAGCTTTTCCCATTCCTGAGTGGAGATTCCCGGAAATTCCTCAAACAGCTTTTTGTCTGTTTTTGAATCCATATTTTATTGTATTCGTTTGTTTACTAATTGAATGCAAAACTACAACAAAAAACAGTAAACTACCAAAGATAATTGAGGAAAAAGAGGAAAGTTGATTAGATGATGTGATGATTAGCTGATTAGCAGATATGATAATTAAAAAACAGATTTCTCATTCCACTACGTTCCAGTCGAAATGACAAATCGCTGGGGTAAACGATAAATCTTCGTCATACATCCGCCAATAGTAAGAGAAACGCAGTATATCGTTAGCACATAAACTTGTCATGCATCCGCCAGTGGTTGGAGAAACGTAGTGTAGCGTAAGCATCTAAAACGTTAATAGTTTTCTCACTACACTACGTTCTATTCGAAATGACAAGTCGCTGGGGTAAACGATAAATCTTCGTCATACATCCGCCAATAGTAAGAGAAACGCAGTATATCGTTAGCACATCAACCAACGCTCACAATATCAAAATTTCACAAATCTTTCTGTTCCAAATTTGGATTTTATAATATAATACCCACTTTTTAGATTTGAAATATCAACTTTAGAAACAGAATTAGTCAAAATTTCAGAATAAACAAGTTGACCAAAAACGGAGAATATTTCAATTTTACCAGAAGCAATATTACACGATATTTTAAGGCTTTCGTGGGTTGGATTTGGATAAATTTTCATTTGGTTTTGAATTTTATTTTCCGAAATTTGGGTGGGATAACTTTCTAGTTTCATTTCAACATTCGAGCCGTGGCTTGCATTGTGAAACACCTTATTTTCAGCTACTAAAGTATCGCCTGCAACATACATGGTTCCTCCATTATTTATGTTTCTGTCAAATCTTGGATAATTTGAAGAGGAAATATCTAGCCTAATTCGATGACCAGCTAAAAACGTTATGGCAGTATTTGGTAAATCGATGTCAATTTCATACACATTTCCAGGAACCATTGATGCCGTGTCGAGGGTACGATATCCATTGCGAAAACGCATTCGTTTTATTCCATCGACTAAAATCATCGAACGTCCATCGGGATAAACATCCGTAATGCGAGCGGTAAAATCGGTATCAAATCGATTGGAGGAAACAAAAAGATGAACTTTTGAACTACCTATCAGCCTTACATTTTGCGACAAAATAGGAGTTGAAAATACAAGTACATCGTTTCGCGATTCTACCAATGGTGATTGATCGTATGGACCTTGCAATAAATCGTTTCTCAATGTTGGACCGCCAATGGTTGGAGATGGATTTCGAGGGTCGTAAATAATTGTTGAAAATGCCGAATTTGAAGCTGGAGTTTCGGGACGAAGAATCATATCTTCGGATAAATACAATTTAAAATTTTGAATTTCCGAAATGGGCCATTTCAAACTTTGTTGCCAAGTATTTTCGCCCATTTGAAAATAACTAACCACCGGTTCCGACTCCCAATTATTATCCATATTTCTTAAATGAAATTCAAAAAAACGAATCGCTAATGAATCACTCCAATGACAAGCTTCGTTGTAAATTAAATCGCCCTGTTGACAAGATCCAACCGTTGCTTGACCAAAACCTCCGTGTGCCCAAGGTCCCATCATTAGTTTGTGCTTACTTCGAACTGTAATATCCGAAGAGGTTTGAATTCCGGCAAAAAAAGGAAGCATAAATTCAACATTAAAATCATACCAGCCGCCAATCATAAATGTTGGAACTTTTATGGAACTTGGATAGTAGTTTTGGTTTTGAACATACGTCCAAGTATTGCTAAAAAAAGGATTTGACAATAAAAAGGATGACATTCCATAACCAAGTTGATCGAGTTGCTGAACATATTCGGTTCGGTAAACACCTCCTGGAAAATATTCGGAATAATCAAATTGTGGGGCAGCTACCAAAGGAGCTATACATGTAAGATGAGGCGGATTTTCTTTCGCCGTTTGAAACTGGATTTTTCCTAATGCCGATGGTCCCCATGTTCCAATTTTGCCATTCGACCAGCTTTTAGAAGCAATCCATTCCACTACATCATATCCATCTTGTCCTCGATTAGGATTTGCCACCATTGCCGAAGCTGAACCGTAAAAACCACGCCAATCGACAATTACAAAAACATAATTACTATTCTCCATGTTTAAACCAACACCCAATGGCAAGCTGTATCGATAATATTGACGATTATATGGAGTTTGAATTAAAATTATAGGTCCACCTTGCGAAAGAGCGGAAGGAATATAAATATCAGCAGCCAGTTTTTTCCCATCACGCATCGGTATGGAGTCAACAACGGGAACTAACTGACTAAATAAGCTAATACTGCACATCAAAACCGCTATTAAAAGAGATAATTTTTTCATAATTTTTTGTAATTAAAAATTGGATATAAAAGTAAGAAAAAAATCAAATAACATGTTTTAAACTTTTTCCTTTTAACTTCGACCTTGGTTTCGACAGTTCGACTCCGCTCACTGCACCGCAGGCTCAACCTCCACTTTTTTACTTTCTACTTTTTACTTTCTACTTTTCAACTATTTTCTATTCACTTTCAACTATTCACTTATCAACTATTCACCATTCGCTATTCACTATTCACTATTTACTTATCAACTATTCGCTATTCACTATTCAACTATTCACTTTTCAACTATTCACTATTTTTTCATACATTTGCATTAAGAAAGCAAGGGTGCATTTTTGCATAATAGGGAATCCGGTGTAAATCCGGGACTGTTCCCGCAGCTGTAAACTCCTGTAAAGGTGTTGCGATAACCACTGTTCGCTAATTGATGGATGGGAAGGTGCAATATTTTGGGAGTAAGTCAGAAGACCTGCCACTGTTTTTGAAACATTTACCGACTTTCGGGAACAAAAGTCATAACATTATGAAAAAAAATACTGTCTTTTTAAATTTTCTTTGTACCAAAAAACTCCCATTTTTGAATTTTGTTTTTGTAGGGATGATTTTTTTAACTGCATGCAATACTCCGCAAAATAAAGCCGATGCATTAAACTCTCCCTTAATTTCAATTTATAAGCCCGAATTTTCTAAGGGATTTTATGTCGAAAATTACGAAAGTTTTAAAAAAGTTTTTGTGCTCGACCCTTGGGATTCTACTAAAATATTGGCAAAATATATTCTTTATCCAAAACTTTCAAATCCAATTCAACAAGATGGATTTTTGTCGGTTGGAACACCCTGCAAAACCATGGCTTGCTTGTTTTCGCCCGAAGTAGCTTTTGCTCAAAAATTGGGTTTAGTTGATAAAGTTTCCGCCATTTCGAGTGTTGATTATCTTACAAATGCCACCATTCATAAAAGAGTTTTGAAAGGTAAAACCATCGAAATTGGTCTAGCAGAAATTTATGATTTAGAAAAACTTTTGGCTTCAAATTCCGAAGTTTGTTTTGTTTCTCCATTTAAAGAAAACAAATATCAAAAAATTCAGGAATCGGGAATGACGCTTGCCATTAGTGCTACACATATGGAGGAACATCCGCTGGCTCGTGCCGAATGGATTAAATTTATGGCTCTGTTTTTTGAAAAAGAGAGTCTTGCCGATTCTATTTTTAATTCCATTAAAACCGAATATTACCAAGCGGTTAAGCTTACCGAAAACCTGAAAGAAAAACCCAAAATTTTGAGTGGAAAAATGTATCAGGATGTTTGGTATATTAGTGGTGGAAAAAGTTACATCAGTCAACTGTTTCACGATGCAGGAGCAGATTATATTTGGCAGGATTTGTCGTTTAAAGGCTCCGAGCCATACGACTTTGAAACTATTCTTAGCAAAGCTCATAATGCTGATTTTTGGGTGTTTCAGGAGTTTTTTGCGGGTGATTATTCGTATCAAAACCTACTTAATGAAAACAATAAATACTTGTACTTTGACGCTTTTAAAAACAAAAAAATAATCGTTTGTAATACCGAAAAAACTCCTTATTACGAAGATGGCGTGATGGAACCGGATATTGTTTTAAAAGATTTGATTTTTGCGTTTCACCCATCCTTGCTTCCGCAGTATGTTCCTAAATATTTTATGTTTCTCCAAAATTTGAATGATAAATGAAAAAGAAGATATTTTACAATATTATCTTTATCCTGTTGGGGATTTTGGTCTTGTTTTTTTTCATATTAAACATTTCAATTGGATCCATTCATATTCCAATGAATGAAATTTTCAATATTTTGGTTGGGAAAAGCTCCGAAAACAGCATTCACGAAATTATTGTTTTAAAATCCCGTTTACCTCAATCTATTACCGCATTGTTGGCTGGTGCAGCTCTTTCGATTGGTGGATTAATAATGCAAACTTATTTTCGGAATCCACTTGCCGACCCATCGGTTTTGGGCATTAGTGCGGGCTCCAGCTTAGGAGTAGCAGTATTGTTTTTAATGCCTGGTTTTGCTAGTTTGTCGGCAAGCTCTTCGGGAATGTTGCTGCAAAACTTTTCGGTTATCGGAGCTTCGCTAATTGGAGCAACGGCAGTTTTAATTTTACTGCTCTTTTTTTCAACATACATCCGAAATCATGTGATGCTTTTAATTATCGGCATCATGATTAGTGCAATTGCCAGCTCGTTTATTGGAATTTTAAACGTATTAAGTATGAGCGAAAATGTTCATGCATTTGCAATTTGGGGATTAGGTTCTTTTTCGATGGTTAGCATGGAACAACTTTGGTTTTTTGTTCCTTCTGTTTTGATGGGATTAATCTTTTCATTAACCTTAACAAAACCTCTTAATGTTTTATTATTAGGCGAAAAACAGGCTTTAAATTTGGGAATAAATGTGAAGTTAATTCGCTTAAAAATACTAATTATTGTTGGCTTTTTAACTGCTATTGTTACAGCGTATTGCGGTCCAATTGCATTTTTAGGTTTGGCAATTCCTCATATTTCTCGTTTAATTTTCCGCACTTCAAATCAGGCAGTACTTATTCCTTCGTCCATTCTTTTAGGGGCTTTGTTTGCATTGCTTTGTAGTTTGATTGGAAAGATGCCAGTATTTTCAAGTGCATTGCCAATCAACACTATAACATCCCTTTTAGGAGCTCCGGTAGTAATTTGGATAATTTTAAAACGAACAAAAACGGAGTAATCAATGTGCAAAAAAAGCTCGAAAATTAATAAAAACTTAAGTTCTGAGAACTTTCTATACTTAATCACAAAAGAAAGAGTTACACAGGGTTGCACAGAGTACACACAGAGTTACACAGTTTCTAGTGTGACACATCGTGGCTTCGCGATAGCGAACTACGAAACACTGTATAATTCAAAAAAAATCATCACGCCAAGTTACACAATTTCTACTGTGAAACACAGAGTAATTTAAAAGAAGTAGCATCTTAAAAACGGAGTAATCAAAAATGATCGAAGTAAAAAATTTGGAATTAGGATATAGAGCAAATAATGAAAAAACCATTCTTCTCTCTAATGTGTCATTTTCACTTACCGAAGGAAATTTATATGCTGTTTTGGGTTCAAATGGAAAAGGAAAAACAACTTTACTGCAAGTATTAAGTGGTTTTATAAAACCTTTAAATGGAAAAGTTTTCATTCAAGACAAAGAAATTTCAAAATTTAAGCCACACGAATTATCGAAAATTATTAGTGTTATTTTCACCGAACGTCCTCACATTGAATACATGAGCGTTTTCGAAATGGTGTCATCGGGTCGTACTCCTTATACTGGTTTTTATGGAAAACTTTCAAGCACCGACATTCGGGTAATTACAAATGCCTTATCGCTAACCGGAATTTTGTCCTTAAAATATCGAAAAATTACTACTTTGAGCGATGGTGAATATCAAAAAGTATTAATTGCCAAATCATTGGCACAAGAAACTCCAATTATTTTAATGGACGAACCAGCTACTTATTTGGATGTTGCCGCAAAAATTAACTTAATGAAACTATTGCGAAAACTTGTGTTACAAGAGAAAAAAACAATCGTAATTTCAACACATGACATTGATTTAGCCATAAAATATTCCGACCAAATTTTATTGTTTAATGATTCCAAAAAACTAGAATATGGAACTCCCGAAGATTTAATATTAAGCAATATTTTAAATCAGCTTTTTATATCCGAAGGTTTAACTTTCAATAAAAAAGAAGGAACATTTATTCAAGCCAACAGCCTTTCTTGTGCTATAAAAACCGAAGGAAACCCTGAATTAAAACAATGGTTAGACAATGCCCTTGCACGCTATCCCAAATTTTGCGATGAAAATTACGCCAAAATTTCCGTAAATTGCTTAAACGAAAACCTATTTCAGCTTTTTTCAAACGAGGTGTTACTTCAAGAATTTAGTTCGATTGGCGAGTTGCTGGGTGGGATTAAAAACTTGATGATTTAAGAGAAATAACAGCTAATCTCATTATTTCAAAAACAGGCTATCGCATATTCATGGCTTTTTCAGCAGAGTCCATTTATAAAAATTATTCTTATTTTGAACAAATTCAAATAAGGTTTGTTATAAGACATTAACTATTAAACATAATATAAAACACATGAAAAAAAACATACTATTTCTTCTAATAATTATTGGCACATTTTCATTAATAAATTTAAACGCTCAAATTAACGCATACGCAAAAGTTACTGCTATAAATAATACTCAAACGATATTAGATGTAAGCAACGTGAACCAAACATACGGAAGCTTTTTGGTAAATGGCAAAGTGATAATTTATCATGCGCAAGGAAACGTTATTTCAGGCGTTGGAAACAATAGTAATTTTGGACAAATAGGCACTATTGGAAATACTGGAAGAATTGAAATTGCAGAAATTAAAACTATTACATATGCAGGTGGAGTTCCAAATAAAATTGAGCTAAAGAATAGTTTAACGTATGTCCCTGAAATTTCCTCAAATTCAAGCATTCAGATTATTAGCTATCCAGAATATACCAATTATACTACAACCGCAAACATTACAGCACTTCCATGGGATGGAAATATTGGAGGCGTTGTAGCGTTGAGAGTTATTGGAAAACTATACTTAAATAACAATATTTTAGCTGATGGAGCAGGTTTTAAAGGTGGTGCAATAAGCTCAGACAATGGAGATGCATGTAACGATAAAACTTTTCGAGGTTCTGATGTTGGATTTGCATATAAAGGCGAAAGTATTTACAAAAGAACATCAAGAAATTATCAAACCGCTAAAGGAAGAATAACAAATGGAGGTGGTGGCGGTAATGTTCACAATGCTGGTGGAGGCGGTGGTGGTAATTTTTCCGCTGGTGGTGACGGAGGTTGGGGTTTTGAATGCAGTGCTGCCTCTGCTGGTTTAGGTGGGCATTCGATAAGTAATGAAATTCTAGCCGATATTTACATTGCATATTTAGGTGGTGGCGGCGGTGGTGGACAACAAAATAATGGATCTGCTTCAAGTGGAGCAAATGGAGGCGGTCTGATTTTTTTAATTGCAGATACCATTATTGTTACGAAACCTAACATACTAATTTCTGCGGATGGAAATAACGCTTTAAACAATGGTGGAAATGATGGAGCTGGCGGTGGTGGTGCCGGCGGCTCTATTATTATAGACGCAAAATTGATACAGGTCAATACTGCATCAAGCGGGTATCTAACTTTTAGTTTGCATGGCGGAAATGGCGGAAATGTAATGCATAAGGATTCGCATGGCGGCGGAGGCGGCGGAGGTGCTGGTATGATAAAACATATATTTGTTGACATTACAAATATCGCTGGTGTTTCGGTAGCTACCTTACCTGGGCATGAAGGTCTGGATAATAACACTTCTAAACCTCGAAAAACTGCTACTCAAGGTATTACAGCAAATGGCATTATTCCTTACTCAAATCAAAGTAGCCTTCCTGTTAAAATGATTAATCAAAAAGTAAAATGTACCAGTACCGGAGCCATTATTGAGTGGGCTACTGCTACCGAAATAAATAACGATTATTTTGAAATCCAAAAAACGGAAGATTTAAAGGAATGGAAATTTGTAAATTCAATTATCGGAGCTGGAAACTCAAATAATTTAAATGAATATCAAATTATGGATGAAACCTTAGGCGAAAAAGTTACCTATTATCGCATCAAACAAGTTGATAAAGATGGTCAATATGAGTATTTTGATGTGCTAAGTATATTGTGTAAGCTAGGAAATAGTAAATTAGAAATTATTGGAGTAAATGCCGGAAATTTTTCCTTAAATATTTACTTCAAAACGGATGGATTTGAACCTGTTTTGGCTTCACTTTATGATTTATCTGGTAAATTAATCAATACTGTAACCATTAATCAACCCACTGATGGTGGAAATATGGTAAGTTTTAATACGGAAATAAAAAACGGTTTGTATATTGTTACCATTGATCAAAACAAAAACAGAGTATCTAAAAAAATTCAAATTGGAAAATAATATCCGTACGAATAAACTAAAAATATGTAGGCTTAAATTATAGCCCTGTATTATAATAGTTTAAGGTATTATATTACCAATAAAAAAAGCTCAAGCTAAAAATTGCTTGAGCTTTTTTTTAACAATTAATACTAGAAACGAATTTTAACAGCTCCAAACAATTCGGTGCTTAGACCTGGTTGATATGAATTACCATCAGGATCAGGTTCGGTAAATGCCATGTATTTTACGCCAGTAAAATTACGAGCCGATAAACTGCATTCGCCTTTTAGCTTCCATAGGTTCCATTCATACGAAACTCGTGCGTGGTAAAGGTTAAAACCATTTTGCCAGTTTTGATAAATAGCAGGGTCAAGTTCTCCATTATATGCTTTTGCATCGGTATAAATTGCCCATTTCGATTGATATTCTGTACCCAAAATTATAGAAAAGTTTTTATTAATCTTATACGTAAGTTCGGCATACAACTGATGAGTAGGTGAGTTTGGTAAATATTGTCCGGATGCAGGAGGAGTGGTTAGCACATAAGCAGTATCGGTATAAATTGGGTCGATAGTGGACGAAGTGTATTTGTAATCTGCATAAGTGTAAGCCACTTGAAGATTTAAATGGTTGAACATTTTAATCGAAGCAGAGGTTTCAAGCCCTTTTCTGTTGCTATTGCCAGCATTTCCATAAAAAACCTCTTGATTTCCACGTCCGGTTTGTTTAAATCGGAAGAAATCGTTTTGGGTATCCATGTTAAAACCAGTAATTTCGTAATAAATATTTTTACCAATAAATCCACGTGCTCCAATTTCTATACAATTAGATGTAGCAGGAACAAGATATGTATTAAATCCCGAATATCCAATTGGATTACTAGCAAGTTCTTCGGTAGATGGTGGCATAAAACCCTGACTCCAATTAACAAAAACAGTTAATGCATCCATAAAGTTATAGCTTGCACCTGCACGAACAGAAATTTGTGAAAAATCCTTGGTAGTTTCTGCACTATCAGCACCAATCATTTTATTGGTTAATTGGTTATAAATGTCATCGTAGCGACCATTGACCATTAAACTAAATTTCCCAATCTCCATTTTGTATAATCCATAAACTCCAGAGCTACGTTGCATAATAATTTGATTTGCCAATAACACGCCTGTTTCCAGATTAGTTTCATCGGTGCTCTCGATTCTGTTTAAATTATTGGTACTTACTAACTTATACATATTGATGGTTTGCCATTTTACATCGGCACCTATACTAAAATTGTTTGAAAATTTCCCGTTTGAAAAGTGCACGTTATATTGTGCGTTCGCTCCCGGATTATTTATGGCTCGGTATTCAGCACATTTGTTACTGGTTTCCTTATAATTCCACGAACGTATAAAAGTTGAAATCATCACATCTTGTTGCTCATTAATTTTGTAGGTTCCAATAAAACCAATGGTTGTGCGATTTGTTTTTTGATATTCGTTAAACGGGCAAGCATCGGGGTTTGCTTGAAGCAAATTGTTAAATTGGACGGTGTTTAAACCTTCGGGATTTTGTTGAAAGTAATCGGTATGTGAAATAATTTGAGTTATAGAGAGCTTTTTGGAAGGATGAAAGTTTATTTTTTCGTATAATTTATTACTCCAAAATGCTTGATGGTCGCGATACCCATCGCCATCAGTTCGGGAAAAACTTACTCGATAATCGAAAACTTCTTTCGATCCATCTATCTGCAATAACGACTTTGAAAATCCATTGGAACCAAGTGTTTGGCTAATAATTCCACCAATTGGTTTTGGACCTCCGTCTTGTGTGGTAATATATAAGGCACCAGCAGCTCCGCCACCTCCATATAAACCAGTTATTGGACCTCGTAAAACCTCGATATTTTTAACGGTATTCCAGTCGATGTCGTATAAATCAGGAACAAAACCAGATGGATCATTCACTGGAATTCCATCGACAATTACACCAATTCCTCTGACACCTCGTTCGGTTAATATACCTTGACCACGAATGGAAATATGAACCCGTTCGCCGTCGTGTTGATTGTCGACACGCACACCTGGAACCAGGCGTAAAGCCTCTTCAACACCTATTCCTTTTGGAATTACAGATAACATTTCGGTGGAAACAAAAGAAATAGAGCCTGGATTATTTTTTAATAAAATTGGTAATCTGTTTGAAACTATGGTTACTTCTTTTAGTGTTTTGCTCGTGTCGTTTTTCTCATTTTGACCGTATAAAACCACGCCAAAGCAAAACAATAAAGAGATTATGGATAATTTTTTTTTCATGTTTTTTGTATTATTTAATTAAACTTCTGATAGATTAAATTTTTCAAAAGAATTTACGTCAATGAATAAATTTGATTTTTTAAAATTGTGGTGACTTCTAAAAATTGCTTTTTCATCGTTGTTTTTCAATTTTGAAATCCTCATCCCGATTAATATTTTGTTGAATTTCAACGCCTTTCATCTTTATGCTTAGTGTCTAAAATAGCGTTGAAAACTTACAAAATCTAAATCGGGATTGCGAAAAATCTTAATCGCCTCAAAAAATCTAATTTTTAGAAGCCCCTTGTAATATTCACGTTTACAATTCAAATAACACCATTACTAAAACCAAATTATCCATTGGATTAATTTAATCTAAGTAATAGTATTACATTCATAATCTTTTTTGAGATGAAAATAAAAGCATCTCCACATGAAATTATGTGAACGTAAAAGCAATAATTACAAAATATAGGGATATTTTAATTGAAAAAATTAGCAGATTTTAGGTGGTGGAGAGGACTTTTCAATAATAATACTCGAAAAATTAAATACAAAAATATTGTATGAATATTTTGAAGAATAGAGACTGCTTAAAAGGATTTGACTTTTTGGGAAAAACATATTGGTTAACATTCGTTTAAACCGTTTACTAAAGCCATTTCTGTTGTTGTGATTTTTATTGTAATTAGCTAAAAGCGTTTTTTCTTTTGAGTCGTTAATACAGTATAAATATTTAATACCTTTTACCATTGTAGCTCGAACAACATCATACATTTCTCCTTTAAATCGAAATTCTTTATTCGGTTTAATCCACTGAATTTTTTTTTCGTTTTCTTTTGAGCTTACAATTAGAGTTAGCTCTTCATCGTTTAACGAATTTCGTATTTTATGCTTAATTTCACGTTGAATGTTATTTTGCATTATACAAAATAAAAAGTAGTAACCACCCGAATTAAATAAAATGGCTAAAATTAAAATGAAAGAGAAAGATTTTTTAATCGGCGACATTTTGAATATTTAAGTGCAAATATGTGATAATATTTTGTATTCTCCATAAATTTAGTTAAAAATATCAATATTGTCCGAAAAGATTTCAATTATGAATTTACTTTAATAAAAGTGTTTTAAGGCTCCTCCCTGCGGTAAGGTATAACAATCTTTATAAATTTTAATGTTGAATCTTTGTCGTGCGTTGGTCATGGTGATTCGCCGCGGCGAAGTCGAATCAGGATGACGGTTTTGGAGATTTTTCACTTTTGTCGATAAGCTCAGGATGACTGCTTTTGTTTGTTCGGATTTGGAAAGAATTAAAAACCTAACAGCTCCTCGGCGGCACCTATGGAAGCCTTGCTGATGGTATCGTTGCTTATCATTTTAGCAATTTCTTTTATGCGTTGCTCTTTGGATAGAACCTTGATGTTTGAAACCGTTTTATCTTCATCGGTTTGTTTATACACCCAAAAATGAATATCTGCTTTTGCAGCAATTTGAGGTAAATGTGTTATTGCAATTACCTGCATGTTTTTCGACATTTTTTTCATTATGGAAGCTACTTTTGCTGCAATATCGCCCGAAACGCCAGTGTCTATTTCATCAAAAACAACTATTGGAATAACATTTCTTTCCGAAACAATGGATTTAACTGCAAGCATTATTCTCGACAACTCGCCACCTGAGGCAATTTTGTCCAAAGGTCGAAGCAACATCCCTTTGTTAGCCGAAAAAAGTATCTCCACATAGTCTATCCCTTCGGAATAATAATTTTCGGTAATACGTTGCGAAATTTCCATCTGAATATCTGGCATTGCTAAATCAATAGCAATATTTGAAATTTCGGAAACTATTGCAGGAATTGCTTTTTTTCGTGAGTCAGAGAGTTTTAGAGCTGCATCGTGCATTTTTTCTTTAATAAACAAAAGCTCTTTGTTGCAATTCTCAATTTTATCATGCAAACTCGAAATTGACTGTAATTTTGTGTCAAATTCGTTCATCAAAACTATTAATTCATCTGTGTTGTTAACATGATGTTTCACACAAAGATGATTCAATAAATTTAAACGCTCGTTTAATAACGAAATTCGTTCAGGATTGACACTTAACTCATTTCCAATTCTTTCTGCATCCGAAGCCACATCGTTAATTTCGAGTAAAACCGAACTAATGCGTTCGTAAAGTTCATTAGCTGGTTGATAGAATTTTTTAACTTCAGACAGAGATTGCTTTACTTCAACCAATAATGTATGGACATTTAATTCGGAAGAATTTAAAATATCTTCAATTTTGGCAAACGAATGTTTTATGGTTTCAATATTTTGCAAGGTATTTAACTCCTCTTCAATCAACGGCAACTCGTTTTCTGCCAGCGATGAAGCCGTTAATTCTTTAAATAAAAACTCATAATAATCTCGATCACTAATCGATTTTGCTTCAATTTCCATTAGTGCATTTAATTCGTTTTCAAGTTTTTTATATCTTTTATAAAACTCTTGATATGAATCTTTTAGTAATTTATTGCGGGTAAACTGGTCGATTAAATTGAGTTGAAAATCCTTATTTGCAATCAGTAGATTTTCGTGTTGCGAATGAATATCGAAGAGTTGTGAACTTAGTTCTTTTAGCACGTTTAAAGCTACGGGAGTGTCGTTTATAAAAGCACGTGATTTACCTTGTTGATTAATTTCTCGACGAATAATAATTTGAATATCGAAATCGAGGTCGTAGTGAATAAAGAACTCTTTTAAATCCAATCCTTGAATATCAAAAACGCCTTCGACAATACATTTTTTGGTAGAGTCGGAAACCATGGCGGTATCGGCTCTTTGTCCAAGCAAAAGTGACAAAGCACCAACCAAAATGGATTTTCCGGCACCTGTTTCGCCAGTAATAACATGAAATCCATTATCGAAATGTATTTCTACTCTTCGGATAAGAGCATAGTTTTCGACTACTAAAGATTTCAACATAATCGTTTTATTTTGGAGTAACGATTTGCTGATATTTTGCAGCATTAGCAGGATCGAGTTCACGCATAATGGCAACTACTTTATTCTTTTCGGACTGATTAGCTTGAGAATAGATATTTATTATTTCGTCGGATTTAGCCATTACAATCATCGAAATTATAAAAAGACCTGGACGTTCGCGATTAGCCATTTGCAAAAGCTCCAAACTTTCGGTAATAACCTGCCGAGCTTGTTCTACATTATCTGCCATTGCATCTAATCCTAAGCGATGGTATTTATACAAAAATTCACGCACTTTCGCATAGGTTGAATTTTGTAAATTTTCGACCATCCAATAGCGGTTTTTTTGATTTTCGAACGATTTCCATCCAATTTCGCTTCGGTTTTGACAGGTATTTACAATGCTATTTGCTTTTTGGTAAAACTCGCCTCCACCATTTTGGCTAAAAGTGTCGAAACTCATTCCCAAAAACATATTTACATAAAATGAGATAAGCGAAGTTAAGTTGTTGGTAAAAGCATTTTCGACATATTCTAATGGTTCGTTTTGAACATAGGTAAACTGAATATCCTTATCGATGTAATTCATCAAAACGGTATTGTACGAAGACTTAAAAACAGGACGTCGAAGTTGCACTGTCATAGTTCCCTTCATGTCATTGCTCGAGCCTGGATCATCCAAAATAATCATAATACTACACTCAATTTTCTCTTCGGTTTTAAACTGATAATTTGTCCATGTACGATTGTTTACAAATTCGTATAAATCTTTTTGAAGTGTTTCGTAACGGGTTTTGTCAGCCGTTTGTATTTTGGAAGTATTTATCATAACCTGACAAATAAATTCCTGTGCCATGGCAGAAACAGAAGCAAATACCAAGATTATCAATAACAGAAAAGTCGATTTTATTTGTTTCATAAGCTTTTGTTCCAGTGATTTAATCCATTTGTTTTTCAATATGCAATAAAATATCTCGAGCTACCTCTTTTTTAGATTTTAAAGGATAGTCCGTGATATTTCCTTGTTTATCCATGATGGTTATTTTGTTCGTATTATGAGCAAAGCCAGCACCATTGTCGTTCAAGGAATTAAGAACGATAAAATCAAGGTTTTTAGTATGTAACTTAGAAAGTGCATTTTCTTTTTCATTATTTGTTTCTAAAGCAAAACCAACTAAAAACTGATTCAACTTTTTCATTCTACCTAATGTACCAAGAATATCGGTTGTTTTTGTAAGTTGTAATTCCAAATGATTTTCCGATTTTTTAATTTTTTGCAAACTAACTTCAGCAGGTTTATAGTCGGCAACGGCAGCAGCCATAATGGTAATATCGGCAGTTAAAAATTCGGATTTACATGCATTAAGCATCTCCTCGGCGGTAGTAATATTGATTCGTCGAATGTTGCTGGGTGTTTTTAGTGCTACTGGGCCAGCAATTAGCACAACCTCAGCTCCATTTTTTTCAAATTCTTCGGCTAAATGAAAGCCCATTTTTCCGCTCGAATAATTTCCAATAAATCTAACAGGATCGATAGATTCGTGGGTTGGTCCAGCAGAAATTAGCACTTTTTTCCCTTTAAATTTTTGTTCCCCACGAAAGAAATTATGAACTTGCTCAAAAATAGCTTCTGGTTCGGCCATACGACCTTTACCTTGGTAACCACATGCTAAATCGCCAACTTCCGGTTCGATAAAATGAACGCCATTGCTTTTTAAATAATTAATATTTTTAGTAACCGTATAATGCTCCATCATTTTAGTATTCATGGAACGAGCTATAAAAACAGTTTTATTAAAAGCTAAAAATGTAGTTGAAAGGGCATCGTCGGCAATACCGTTTGCAAATTTTCCAATGCTATTTGCGGTAGCTGGAGCCACAACAAAAACGTCTGCATCGTCGGTAATTGAAATATGTTCGGTGGTATATTCGTCGGGTGAATCAAAAACATCGGCATACAATCTATTATTGCTCAGTGTTTCGATGCTAAGAGGCGTAATAAATTCGAGTGCATTACGCGTAGCGACAACCTTAACTTGATAGTTGTTTTTAATAAATAAACGAATAAGGAAAAGCGATTTAT
Source organism: Bacteroidales bacterium (assembly GCA_038210985.1). Lineage (GTDB taxonomy): Bacteria > Bacteroidota > Bacteroidia > Bacteroidales > WCHB1-69 > JAQUGA01. Next base: position 12,163 of record JBBQWB010000002.1, on the reverse strand, counting down.
AAGCCGCAATTCCTCCCGTTATTCCCAATAATATTTTCTTTTTTTCCGACATCGAAGCGGATATTATTCTAATGAATCTTTTTCTTTAGATGGATTTCTATAGTAAACCATATCGTGAAGAAATTCATGAATAGCCATAAGAGTAGGCTTAGGTAGTTGTTCATAATATCGAGCTAATTCAATTTGCTCACGGTTTTCGAATATTTCCTCCAAATTATCGTTTGAAGTTGAGAACTCATTAATTTTTCTATTCAACTCTTCTTTTAAATCCGAAGAAATTTGATTGGCTCTTCTGGCTAGGACAACAATACTTTCGTAAACATTTACGGTTTCTTTGTCGAAGTCATTCAAATTACGTGTAATAGCGTGGGTATCTGTATTATACTTTCTATAATCCATTTTGTATATAATTGATTAATTATTGAATTTTTTCAATTTGTTTTTGCGACATTTTCGCAATTTCTTCACTCTCTTTAATAAATTTTGATTGTGGAAAATTTTCGATTAGTTTTTTGTTTGCTTCAATTGCTTTTTGAAAACGTTCTTTTTTCTTTTTATCGGTGCTTCGGATAGCATATTCGTAGTAGTTTTTAACTAAATAAAAGGATGCTTCTTCGCGATATTTGGTATCGGGATAATCTTTTATTAAATTATTAAAAGCAATGGAAGCCGCATTATAGCTTTCGATGTTAAAGTAAAGTTTAGCAATGTCAAAATCTTTTTTCGATAATTTTGCTCTAAGTTCGTCTATTAATTCGTTACATTTTGCAACTTTTTCGCTTTTTGGATATTTGTTTACAAATAGCTGCAACTCGCTTATAGCAACCGTAGTATTTTCTTGTTCAAGACTAGGAGGAGGCGAATCGAGGTACGAACAGTAAGCCGCCATATAGTCGCATTCTTCGGCTTCGGGAGTTCCCTGAAACAAACGAGCATATTGTCTGAAATGATAAGCAGCCACCATATAATCGCCATTTTTCATATAACAATAAGGATAAATGTACATTAATTTCGCCAATTTATCGCTACCACGATACAACGGGATGAGCTCATCTAAAAACTGCAAAGTAGTAATATAATCCTCTTTTTCGTAGAGTTTAAAAGCTGTTTGATATTTTAATTCCAAATCGCCTTTTTTCAATATCTTTTGGTATCTGTTACACGAGCTAACAAGAATAACTAAAAGTAAAATTGAGATAATAAAAAGTCTTTGAATTCTTTGCATGTTGCAAAAGTACATTTTTTTTGAATTGATAAAATAGATTTTTTAATATTTTAACCGAAAGTTGTTTGCCTTCTTTTATAAAATCAAAACAGGGATGCAAAATTCCGACTCCCTGTTTTGAATAATAATATCTTTTTTTAGTAAATAACCGTTACATTTCCAGTAATTCGTTTGGTTACATCATCGCGTAAGTCCACCACAAAATAATAAGTTGACGGAGGTACTAATTTTCCATTTGGTCCTTTTCCATCCCATGGTTGAAATTCGCCAAGCGATTCATAAACTTTGGTTCCCCATCGATTATAAATGGTAACTGCCATGTTTGGATAAAGACTTGCAAATCGAATGTTCCACTCATCGTTAACGCCATCGCCATTTGGACTAAATGATGTCCAAATTTCCCAACATTGTTTGTCGGTAGGAAAAATTTCAAACGTTTGAATATATGGACAATTATTATCGTCGGTAATGGTTACGGTATAAATTCCAGAATTCAAATTTTGGATGGAATCGCTAAAAGTTAAATTTGACCAAGCATAGTGATAAGAGCCGTAACCTCCTGTGGGATAAACAGCAATCAGTCCATCTTTTACCAATTCGCACGAACGCTGAGTAATTATCGAATCGATTACGATTGGATTTGGTTGCGAAATATAAATTCCAGTATGAGTAAAAGTGCAGCCATTGGCATCGGTAATAAGCACATCGTATGTACCAGTTGGAACATGAACCAAGGAATCGGTTTGACCACTTGACCATAAGAAATTATATGGTGGAGTTCCACCAATTACAGTTGGAGTAATAATTCCAGTTGAATCCAAAAAGCATAAAACGTTAGAAAACAAATAACTCGACATCAGCAAATCGGGCTGTGTAATGATTACCGAATCGGTGTAATTACATAAATTACTATCGTAAACCGTAACATAATAAACACCCACAGCTAAATCGCCAAAGTAATTCAAATCTTGAGGCGTGCCATTGTTAAGTAGATACGAATATGGAAATAATCCACCCGTTACATCTACCGTTATGGAAGCATCGCTTAGTCCAAAACAAGAAACATTTACTGCATTAATTGTAAAGAACGGTTTTTCATAAATCTCAATATCCATTGTTGTACTATCCATACAACCAAAGGAGGATTGAACGATTAATTGCACTGTGTAAGTGCCATTTACAGAATACGAATGAGTGGGATGAAAAACTGTTGATTCAGCACCATCGCCAAAATACCATTGGGCATTCATTGGCAAATCCAAAGATGTAGAAGTATTTGTAAAAGCAATACTTTCGGACATACAATTTGGAAGAGCAACAAAACTAACCGTTGGAGGAGTATGAATTATCAAGGTGTCGAACGGAGTAAAAGAGTATCCACAATAAGTTGCAACGCGACAATAATATATTCCCGAATCGGCAATGGTAGTAAAAGGAATAAATAAAGCAGTATCGTTTTCTCCTGTCAATAATCCATTTGGTCCGAACCATTGAAATTCGAATGCGGTTACAGTATCCAAAACAGCAGTAAATGTAGCAGGTTCGCCCAAGCAAATTTCGGCTCCACCCAAACTATGAATTGGTGGGAAAGTATTTATTTTAACTTCTTCTGTTATTGTGTTTGAAGCTCCATTACAGCCCATAGCATAAACCGAAATAAAAGCCGTTCCGCTGAAATTAGGATCCCAAATTACTAATCCTGTTGATTGATCTATGGTACTTCCGCCTGCATTTAACACTTGCCAAACATACGAAATAGCATTATCGGCAAATGTAACGTATTGCGAAAATCCAAATCCTTGACACCGAACAGAATCTCCATAAATTATGGATACATTTCCAACAGGCAAAAAGCTTTGAACATCTAGCGACAAAGTATCTGTAATACCACAACCAGTAGAAATAAAATAGATTGTTGAATTGCCAACAAAAGTAGCATTCCAAGTAACAAGTCCAGTTGCATCGATAGTACCAGCCGTTGGTGGTTGAATTTCCCAATGCGAAGAGGATTCGTTTAATGGATTTGATGTGTACATATTCCAACCTGAGCCAGCACAGCGATTTATTATTCCAGTAATTTCGGTAGGAGCAATATATGTGTCGCCAATAGTAAGGGTTGCAGTTTCTGAAGTTTGACTACCACAGATATTTGAAACTGTACAGAAATAAGCACCAATATCGGATAAAGCAACCAATGGAATTTGGTAAGTATTCGTTGTTTGTCCGCTTAGAATGCCATTTGGTCCAAACCATTGGTATGTTAAAGGAGCTTCGCCTGTTGCAGTTACACTTATGGATATTGGCAATCCCACACAAGCTTGAACATCTTGAGGTTGCTGAATAATAGTTGCAGATTGGCGAACCCGAACAAAAATTGTATTACTTAAATCGTTGCAACCAGGTGCTGATTGATTTAGTAAACAACGAACATAAAAGGATTGATTTGCATTTGTCATCCAAAGAAATAAATCAGAAGTTTGAGCATAATCAGTCCATGGACTTGTATTACCTGTTCTAATTTGCCATGTAATTGTATTTGTTCCAGCACCTCCATTAACATTTGCCGAAATTAACAAGGAATCGTTTGCACAAATTAAGGTGTCGCACAAAATAGTAACTTGAGGGAATGTGTGAACATTAACCACTACACAGTTTGAAGTATCTCTACAATTAAATCCACTTTGAGTAACTATTGTTCTATAATATCTAAAACCCGTTTGATTTGTCGGAGCCGAAGTATATGCAGCAGAATCAGCTGTGTTTAAAGTAGTCCAGTTTCCTTCGCAACCATTCATTGATCGTTGCCAAACAAACGAGTTTGAGCCATATCCATCAACTACATTAGCCATAAAGCTGATTGTTGAGCCACGGCAAACATCTTGATTGGTTAATGCAGTAATTTCCGGTTGTGGTTGAATTAACCACGAATACCATTCCCATTCGGTTGAGATACAGCCATAACCTTGCGAGACAGCTCTTGCTTTAATCCATCCCATACCCATTTCGTTTGGAGTAAAAGTATTTCCGCTTGTCCAAGCAGTTTGAGTTGGTGTCTGATATTGGTATTCAATAGTATATGGAACTCCAGGGATTGTATCGGCAGAAATACTAAGAGGAACGGTAAGGCAAATTCCATCTTCAGCGGGATTTCGTATAAAAGAAGCACGTGTAATTTGAGGATGTGCAATCCAACTAACAAGTGTTGTGTCCGAATTAATAATTAATCCGCTGTTGTTACAAGATCGTTGGAAAGCCCTAATTTGAATTTCATTAATCGTATCGGTTTCTATTGGGGAATTGGAAACATAATTAGACCACTGAGTCCAAATAGCACCTCTTCGAGTTCGATATTGAGAAAAATTAGAACACGACGGCAGTGATATATAATAACTAATAGAAGCAGAAACATTTAGTCCTTGACAAATATTTATAACATCAGGATTTTTTATTACCAGAGGTGCATTTGTTACCTTTACAATTACCGAAGAGGAATCTTTACAACCATTTATAGTGGTAACCGTTAAGCGATATAAAGTAGATGCAACTGGAACTATAACCAAGGGGTTGCCAACAAAGCCATTACTCCATTGATATGTGGTTCCACCTGTGGCAGGAACAGTTGCTGTTTGTCCAGGATATACCGTGTCGCCTAAAAATGTAATAACTGGTTTTGGATAGATAACTAACTGGCAATTTGCGGGTTCACTTATTGTATCGGCATTATAAAAAGTTAACGTATAAGTACCAGCTCTATTTAAGCCTACATTTGGAAAAACAACGTTAGGATTTGTACTAGTTTGTATAAATCCATTAGGACCAACCCACTTATAAGTAAACCCTGGAAGAACGGAGGCAGGAGATAATTTGGCAGTATCCCCTTCGCATTTAATATCTCCATAGGCTTCGGACGGAACTATAACTCCACAATTGGTTGCACCTTGGCTTGTAATATGACTGTTAAAATTAATTTGACAATTTTGATTTGAATAGTTTGTGATTAAAAGCACATACCATTGCCCCGGAAGTGTATTTGGGATATGGACGTATTCTTCGGTTGACGAACTGTAGCTACAATCTATCAAATTACCACAAGGATAACCGCCCAAATCTGTTGGGTTTGCTCCATTACTTGGTGCATGTGATTGACAATTATGTCCACATACAGGACCGCAATTGCTATCCAAACTTCCACAGACATTCATATTCATCAACTCGTTAATATTTGAAGCCGAAAATGGGCCCCAACAAGCAAAATCCAAATCTTGTGATGGAATTGTCCACATACGGATATTGATTCTACCTGGATTATTAACTTGCATATAATACCATGCTGGGTTTGGAGTAGATGCCAAACAACCAACTACGTTGTTTGAATAGTTTCCTGAGAAAACGCCTGCTGGAAAACTGACTGAAGGGTCATTTGAACAAAAAGGCGTAGCATTTCCACAAGTTGTACCTTGAGAATGTCCAATATAACCTATGAAAATGAACAATGCTGTTATTATAAATCGTTTAATTTTTGTTTCCATATTATGATATCATAAATGATAATTTTACTTTTGTTTGGTGTCGTTCAATATATACACCTGTATTCTGAGTTTGATTTGATTTTTTACATTTATTACAAGAAAATTATAGCATAAAAAAACTTGATTTAAAGTAAAAAACCTGAATACTAATTAGAAGCTGCTTCTTTTACGTAAAAGACGATCCATAAATTTTGCACCTTGATTATTAATTCGATAGCCCAAAGTTATTTCGTGCGAACCAGAGCTATATTTACGAATATCCGAAGTGGTAATATCATATGAATATGCAAACATAAAATTATTCCAATTTATGCCTAAAATCACAGCAACAGCATCTTGATAACGATACGACAAACCTCCCCAATAGGTGTAACGATATTCGACCAAGCAATTTACATCAAACGACATTGGTGCATTTGCCTGAAACTGCATTAACAATGACGGACGCAACATAAAATCTTGATTAATCAAATAATTATACCCACCGTATAAATAATAAGTTCTGTCGATACGGTTATTAAATGTGTTTGAAATATTTGTAATATCTTTTCGACTTTGAATTAAATTCATTACTGAAATTCCGCCAAAAATGGTACTATCTTTATGATAGAAGATGCCAAAATTTGCATCGGGAATAATGTTTTGGACATAAACTCCGTCAATAGTTGGGTCAGAAGGTTGTTCGTAAGTAATTTTATTACGATCGAACACATGTTCCATCAACACAAACGAAAGTCCAAAACGAAGACGATGTTCATTTTTTTCGTCTAATTGAAGACCGTACGACATTGCAAAGTCGAAGCCCGAACGGCGAGTTGGACCTGTTAAGTCGTTAAAAAAATGTAATCCCAAACCGAAATCAGCACCCACGTCGGCATGACCAGTAAAATGTTGCGTAATAGGAGCACCATTAAATCCTGCCCACTGTTTTCGGATAGTCATTGTCAGCGGAATAAATTCTGGATTACTTCCAGCAATTGCTGGATTCAGAATAAAATCGTTGAGCATGTAATGACTGTTAAGTGAAACTTGCTGGCTCCAAGAACTGAAACCAAACACAATCATTGTCATTAATGTTAAAGTTAGTTTTTTCATATGCTATAATTTTTATTGATTTTTGGGGAGCAGTTTTCGCAAACTGCTCCTTGTATTTGTTTTTTATTATCTAATTATTGTTACAGTTCCCGTAATTGGTTTTGATTCATCGCCAAGATTAATTGCAAAATAGTATGTTTCGGCAGGTAAATCTTTACCATTCCATCTACCGTCCCATGGTTCTGCATAGCCTTTAGATTCATAGATTTTGTAACCCCAACGGTTAAAAATTTCAACCGTACAATCGGGGTATAAATCAATGCCACCAATATTCCAAACGTCGTTAATACCATCGCCATCAGGGCTGTATGATGTCCAAATAATTAAACAGTTATCGGCAGGTAAAGGTAAATTGTATCCTTTTATTTGAGTACATCCATGAGCATCTGTTACGGTTACATAATAGTTACCCGCAGCAAGATTAATGATTGAATCCTGCACACTTGTAGTGGACCATAAGTAATTATATCCTCCTGTACCACCACTCACATAAATTACTATTTTACCGTCCACGCGTTCGAGACACGAAGGAGCAACCAATAGGGAGTCAATATACATTGGATTAGGTTGATAAATTGTAACGGAATCGCTAGCCATACAGCCATTGATATCTATAACCTCAACCGTATAATATCCTGAATTTACATTAATTAAGTTTAGAACAGTATCGCCATTAGACCAAATTACAGTATATGGCTGTGTACCACCAATAACCTCAAGCAATGCAATTGCAGATGTATCATTGTAACACAAATTATGCTGTGGATAAACATTTGTAACCAAAACTTGTGGTTGAGTAACTTCTCCATAGAATGTATTTTGACATCCATTTCCATCTACCACATGAATAGTGTAAATTCCAGCTGGAAGATTTCCAAATAAACTATCACTTTGTGGAATTCCATCGTTAATAGAATAAGTGTATGGATAATCTCCAGTTTGAGGAACAAGCGTTAAACTACCATGACCACTTCCATTACACGAATCACCAACACTAACAATTTGAGCCGTTGGTAAATCCTTAATTATAATGAGATTTGTGATTGTATTTTGACAACCCCACTCGGAAATAGCTGTTAAACTAACACTAAACGTATCGGCTACCAGATAAATGTGATTTGGATCCATGTCTGTGCTTCCATTTCCGTCGTCAAAGTTCCAAATAAACCCTAAGGAACCAGCTTCGACCGTGGAAGTATTAGTAAAGAACACGGTGTCTAATCGACAAATACCCGATGATGAAAACGCAGCTTGAGGAGTTGGACGAATAATCAAACTATCAATTGCAGTGAATAAAGTATCGCCACAGAATGAAATGATTCGACAATAATACGTATTTGTGTCGGATAAACTTACGCTTGGAATTACTATTGCAGTATCATTTGTTCCAACTTCATTTCCAAGTCTATCGTACCATTGATAAGTATTTCCTACTGGAGGAATTGGAGATATCCAGATTACAGCATCTTCACCTTCACAAACGTTTACATTGCCTGAGTGAATATAATATATGGTATCATAAGCATAAACCAAGAAGTTTGAGTATTCAGATGGACCGTTGCAACCAAGAGCGTATGCATAAATTATAGCAGTACCTGTAAATGCAGGATCCCAAGTAACGATTCCACTCGCATCAATAGAACTCCAACCTGCGTTTGAAATACTCCAAATATAAGAAGTTCCTCCATCCGAAGTGGCTAGATATGTATCCGAACCAGCACCAACACAACGAACATTAATTCCTGTAATTACTGGAGGTTGAACCGTTGGATTAACTACAACCGTCAAATTAATAATTGCAGAAGTATCGTTACAACCAAATGCCTGTAAACTAATTGTAGCAGTACCATAATAAGCGGCATCCCAAGTCATAAAACCATTAGAAGGATTTATATAACCAGCTTCCACTGGATCAACTGTCCAAATACTGGATAAAACCCCAGAACCATCGGTAACATAAAGATCTGTTCCATTACCCTGACAACGAACGCTTGTTCCGTTAATTAATGTAGGATGTACCATATTGTTTAATATGTCCACAAAAATATTGGAAGAGTTTATGGTTCCACAAGGATTTGTAACTATAACATAATACGTGCCTTCGTTGGCTAATTGTAAACCATTCAGCATTAATGTATCATACGTTGAGCCAATAATTAATCCAGCAGGTCCAAACCATTGATAACTTGGAGAAGGATTAGAAGTGGCAGTTACACTTAATATTGTGTTTCCTCCTTCACAAACTCCAACATCGGAACTTAAAGAAGAAATAATTGGCGTTGTTCCATTTTGAACCAATACCACATCACTTGTATCATTACAACCTAATCCACTGCTAATTACTACCAAACGATACCATTTAGGTTGAGTTGCAGAAGTAATGTTTAAGGAATCGTTATTTATTCCTGTTATAAACCATAGACCTGTAACAGAATTTGCTTGTTGCCATTGATATGTAATAGGAGTTGGTGGATTTATAACATTTGCCACTAACACTGCATTTGCCGATTCACAAACCGAAGTAACTCCAGTTATAGAAACAATAGGAGCTGGATTAACATTAACTGTAATACAACTTGAAATTGTTTGACACGAAGATCCTGATTGGAAAACAATGGCTTGGAAATATGTTGTTTGATTTAAAGATGGAGTGTTAAATGGGGTTGCCACATTAAGCAAGGTGTCATAATTAGTCCAAGGACCTGAACATCCTGTGGTGCTATATTGCCATTGAACACTTGCAATTCCAAATCCATCATTTACAAATGCATTTAAATTTGCATTAGCGCCTTGGCATACGGTAGCATTTCCAGTAACAGAAACTTCTGGTTTACGTTCCACAATCCACGAAACCCATTCCCAGTCGCTATTGTTACAGCCAAACACATCCGTTACTGCTCTTGCACGGATATAAGCCATACCATAAGTGTCTGGAATAAAGCTATTTCCATTATTCCAATCAAATGTACCAGGATTTAAATTCTCGTATTCGTAGTTAATTGTACCAGAACCACCAGTTGAACCACTTGCTACTGCCGTTAATAAAGCACCTTCGCAAACTGCATCCTGATCAGGAATACGATTTACAATTGGAGGTGTAATTTGAGGAAGTATTACCCAAGTAACTTTGTTGGTATCAGGCAAAGGACATCCAGGAGCTGGGGTACAGTTTCCACGAAAAGCTCTAATTTCGGTACCTGTAAAACCTAGCGAAGGAAGAATTTGTCCGAGATTATATGTAGCCCATGCTGTCCAACCTGTTATTGAATCTTGTTGCCTGTATTGATAAACATCCGAGCAAGTTGTTCCGCCAGAACCAGGAGTTACAACCACAATCGACAAGTTTTGCCCAGCACAAAGTGTATCAAAGTTTGGAACACGTGTAATTGTAGGACTAACAGCAGGTGTGGATATATTCCAAGTAAACACTGTTTCGGTTGGAGCCGGACAAGCTGAACTAGGTATACAATTTTCGCGGTTTGAACGAATTTCAATTGCAGTAAAGTTGCTTGTTGAAATTTGAGTTCCAGGAACATAAACAGACCATGCTGTAAAACTAACACCATTGTTTGTGCGATATTGGAAAATATCAGAGCATCCAATTCCACCAGAACCAGCAGAAACCAAATCAGCAGAGACCGTTGTTGGATCACAAACATCCAATTGATTTGGAACTTTAGTTAAAACTGGAGCAATAATTTCTGTTACAACAACCCATTTAGCTGTTATTGTATCCGAAATATTACACAAACTTGAAGGATCGCAGTTTGCACGGAAAGCTCTTACTTCAACCTTCGTAGTATTGGCAATATATGGTATCACATTCCCTGACAAATATCCCATCCAAACCGACCATGTTGTTTCATCAAAATAGCGATATTGATAAGTATCTGAACAACCTAAACCACCAATACCTGGTGTAATGTTGGCAATCATTGGGGTGGAGCTACAAATAGTATCCTGAGCAGGAACACGAACAATAATTGGCTCAATAGGCTCGGGAACGAAATTCCAACGAAGTGTATCTGGTGTTGTTGCTAAACATTGAGCACCTAAATCACAATTTCCGCGATAACTAATTACCTCAATAATTGTTTTTCCAACACTTGCAATGCTAACACCTGGCACATAACTACCCCATGCAGAATAAGTTGTTCCGTCAAAGGTTCTAAATTCATACACATCGCTACATCCAGAACCACCACTACCTGATGTGGTTACAGTTGCCAAAACATTGTTTCCTTGACACATAATATCTGTGTTAGGAACTCGAGCTAATACTGGTTCTACAATTTGTGGAGCAACCGTCCAACTAGCCGTAGCAGTTGCGGTTGACAAACATCCGCTTCCTACAGAACAATTAGAACGATATGCTTGAATTTCAACTTGCTGTAAACCTGTTGTTGAAATGGGCGTAGCAGAAACATAAGGCATCCATGCCGACCATGAAGCACCATTATGAATTCGGTATTCGTAAGTATCTGAACATCCAGCACCACCACTCCCTGAGGTAATGGTTGCAGAAACCGAAGATGGCTGACAAATATTATCAATATCAGGAATACGAACTAAAGAAGGCATAATTGGCTGTGGACTAACAAACCATGTATAAGTGTTTACTGTATTTGGTCCACAAGTAGCAGCTTCGGGACAATTGCCCCTAAAATACTGTATTTGAACGCTATCCTTGCCAATTGTTGAAATTGGATTAGATGGTGTATAATTTTGCCATGCTGACCAAACCCCACCACTATAAGTTCTGGATTGAATAACATCTTCGCAAGTAGCACTTCCTCCAGAACCTGGAGTAACTAAAGTAGCCGAAACATTAGTGCCTGAACAGACCCCTGCTATATTAGGAACTTTAGTCATTGTTGGCATTGTTATACCTGTGGAAACACTCCATGAAACTGTTGTCGTATCGGTGGATATGCAACCTCCTAATGGATTACATAATCTATATACTCTAATTTCAACATTTGTAATTCCTATCGTATTAATTACTGTAGCTGAAGTGTAATTAATCCATGCTGACCATGTTGTACCATTATTTGTTCTTGATTCATAAACATCCGCACAAGAAGAAGCTCCTCCAGTGCCTGGAGTAATATTGCCACTCACATTAATGCCTTGACAAACGATATCTTGGTCAGGAATACGAGTGATTTGTGGAGAAATAGGTTGTGGCATGATTGACCATTCTAAAGTATCCACTGTTGTTTGGTTGCAATTTGTACCTATTGCACAATTTCCTCTGTATGAGATAATTTGAGCAGAAATTTGACCTGTGGAAGAAATATCTGTTCCAGGAATA
>JBBQWB010000001.1:0-109052 GCA_038210985.1 Bacteroidales bacterium | reverse complement strand
GATTGGAGATTATTTGATTTCAGTATCATACAAATTGAGTTGCTGAGTGAAATTTACGAAAACTTCTTATTCAAAACTGACCCTGACTTAAAGAAAAGAACAGGGACATATTATACTCCTCCTGCATTAGTGGAGTTTATTTTGAATGAAAAACTACCAATAAGCAAAACTGAAAAAAATTACAACGTCAAAGTTTTAGACCCAAGTTGTGGTTCAGGTATTTTTTTGGTAGAAAGTTTTAATCGGTTGGTAAAAAGATACGAGAATGCTAATAATATTGAAAAACTTACTGATTATGCAACGCTTGTTAAATTATTAGAAGAAAATATATTCGGAATTGAAATTAATCCACAAGCGATAAAAGTAGCAGCGTTTAGTTTGTATTTGGCGTTGGTCGATAAATTAGACCCCAAAAACTTATGGCAAAAGAAAAAAGATCGTTTGCCAAATCTCATCAATAATCCTAATGATAAATCATTAAAAGAACAGGGCAAAAATCTGTTTTGTAGAGATACAATAGAGCAAAACAAAGAGATTGAAGAGATTGAGTTCAATTTGGTAGTCGGAAATCCGCCATTTGGTAAAAAAGATCTGTTACCATCAATTCAAAACTATTGTAACAAAGAAAATTTTGCCAAAGAAATGGTTTTACCGTTTCTACATAAAGCAACAAAGTTTGCCCCAAATGGCGAAATAGCTTTGATATTCAATACTAAAGTTTTAACCAATACAGGCGGTACTTATGAGAAGTTCAGAGAATGGTTGTTCAATGATTGTTATGTTGAAAAAGTGTTCAACTTTTCTATACTTCGTAATAAAGGTAAAAATTTCGGAGGACAGCTGTTTGGTGATGCAACTGGTCCAATAAGTATTGTGTTTTATCAGAAAGAACAACCTAAAAAGCCCTCTGATAAAATTGCATATTACGCACCAAAAACATTTATCAAAACCAATGTAATTGATGGTTTGAGTATTGACTTTACAGATTTAAAATATCTGCCAAGAGAAGAATGTCAGAAATCAGACACTAAAATTTGGAAGATTGCGATGTGGGGTGGAATGAATGATTGGGAATTGATAAAGAATATTCTTGAACGGTCAATTTCTTTAAAAGAGTACTTTAAAAATGGGAAAAGTAATTGGGAGCAACCAAAAGTAGGTTTAAATGGAGATTCTGAAAAACAGGACTTTATTCCGGAGAAAGTTATAAACGCAAAATTTATTGAGAGATATTATACACCACAAAGTGCTTCAAAAAATAACTCAAAGACATATAGAAATATTGACAAAAACATCTTCAACCCGCCATTTGTATTAATGAAGAAAGGACAACATAAAAAGCTACTAGCTGCTTCTTATGTAGACTATTTTTCATATTGCACAACTGCTTGTTATATCTTTAATGGTAATGTTGAACCCGATTTGAAAAAAGGATTGGTGAGTGTGCTCAATTCGAGATTAACAACATATCTTTTATTTTTAATTAGTTCTTCTTGGGGTATTGAACGTGAACAAGTTTTTATGGATGAAATATTGGAAAGCCCTGCTTTATTACCTTTATTACAAGAGGACACTTTAAATGAAGTTGTTGGTTTATTTGACAGTATATTGTCAAGCAAAAAATCAAATAATCCTTTTAACAGAACAGATTTACAAAGTATCGAGAATAGAATTAACTCAATTATAATTGATGATATTCTTAAGTTTTCAGTTAATGGGAAAACAATAGTAAATGACTGCTTGGAATTTAGTTTGGATTTATTTGAGAACAAGGAGAAATCTAAAGCATTATATCCCGCATTGCCAAATCAACCAATTGATTACGCTGAAATAGTATGTTCGGAACTCAACGATTTTCTTGATAAAGAAGACTTATTTGTAAATGCCACAATCTATGACATAAACAGATATTCTCCTTTGATGATGATTAAGCTAACTCATGAGAAAGTAAAAAAGCAAATTTACACCTCCGATGAAAAAGTTGAAGATGAACTCAAAAAAATAGATGAGCGTTTGTGGGTGGAAAATGCTCCAAATATCTATTTCCGCAAAAAACTAAACTATTCATTTGGTGATGAAATCTATATTATTCGCCCCAATCAACGAAGGTTTTGGTCAAAATCAATGGCATCAGAAGATGCATCAGAATTAATTCTTGAAATGCTAAATGGGGTTCATGATGAGAAGTAAAGATTACAAGGATGCTTTTGAGCAAAAATGTTATCGTTTAATCATTGAGGCATATCAAACTTCGTTGACAGAACAAGTGATACAATTAGATTGGAACGAAAATGATATTTCTTCCGAATTGCACCGACTAATAAAAGAAAATCCATTAAGGCGAAAGTGGAAATTCTTTACTCAGGTTGAAGCACATTTACCGAAAGACATTCCGAAAGTAAAAGGTTTTTCTGATAAGTTTCCCAGAATAGATTTTAAGCTCTCTTCATTTTATAAAAACGATGATTGCGATTATTTCTTTGAATCTAAAAACTTGAAACAAAACGATTCATCATTAAAACGCAGATACATTAATACAGGAATTGACAACTTCGTTTCCAAAAAATATGAAAATGGTAGTTTGATTGGTTATCTTCTTGAAGGTAACACAAACGAAACAATAAAAGGTATTAATTACTTATTAGAAAAAGACAAAAGAAATACAGAAATATTAATTTTTAAATCGAACAAGCTAATAAAAACCTATTACGAATCTAATCATTCAGATATAGGAATATTGAAGCATTTGATATTTGACTTTACGAATAATCTTAAACTGATAAATGTTAATGCTTCGCAGCCATAAACATTGCCGAGGGCAGCAACCGACCTGCTAGTCAAAACTTGGCAAAGATTATGTCTGCCCCATCCACGACCATAGCGACCGAAAATCTAATGAATGAAGAAAAACACCTAACCTCTAAAAGCAAGGCTTGCATCAAGTGGGAGTTACTCGTTTAAATGAATTGGAGTTTCGGCAAATAAAACGTTGTTGTCGGACTTTATAGCCAGACACTAATTAATAGTTGTCTTCCCTAACTTGCATATAAGCCTTTGAATGTAAGCAAGCAGGACAGTTTTCTAATGCTTTTGCCGATTCGTAAACAAAACCGCAATTTAAACATTTCCACCATACTTTACCCTCTTTCATAAATACTCTATCTTCGGAAATGTTTTGCAGAAGCTTTAAATATCTGCGTTCGTGTTCCGCTTCAACTTTGGCAATCATTTTATATGCCGTAGCTATTTCGGGAAAACCTTCTTCTTTGGCAACCTCTGCAAAATGAGGATATAAATCTGTCCACTCTTCATTTTCGCCTTCGGCTGCTGCTTGTAAATTTTCGGCTGTGGTACCAATAATCCCTGCTGGAAACGTAGCTGTAATTTCAAGCATACCACCTTCTAAAAATTTGAAAAAACGTTTTGCATGTTCTTTTTCTTGGTTTGAAGTTTCCATAAAAATAGCTGCAATTTGTTCGTAACCCTCTTTTTTAGCAACACTTGCAAAAAATTCATAACGATTTCGAGCTTGCGATTCACCGGCAAATGATTTTAATAGATTTTGTTCTGTTTTTGTGCCAATTAATGATTTTGTCATAGTACTAAATATATAATTAATTAAATTTCAATAAAATCGGATTGTTCGGCACCACAAATTGGACAAACCCAATCATTGGGCAAATCTTTAAATTTAATGGTTTCGGATGCTTCATCGTGAATATAGCCACAAACAACACATTTATGACTTTTTAAAGTGGAGTCAGTCGCTTTTAATTCTAATTTCGATTTGTCGATATAAGTGGGTGCATTTTTTGGTGAAAGTCCTTTTTTAATTTGACGGTAATATAAATAAGTCATTGGATCTTTCAATTCTTCCACGAGTTCGGCACAAACAAGCTCGCCAATAAACATTAAATGAGTTCCCACATCAACAGTTTGAACTACTTTAAATTCCAAAGAGGCAATACTTGAGTTTAAAACAATGGGAACACCAGTTTCTCCATATTTAACATTCATACCTTGAAATTTGTCAACTTCTCGTCCACTTTTATATCCAAATGTCCCAAAAAGTTCAGATGGAGCCTCTTCTCCTAAAACAGAAACAGAAAAAGTTTCATGTTTTTGAATCAATTCGGCAGTATAATTATTTTTATTGCAACACGAAGCAAATTTAGCTGGCTCGGCCGTTACCTGAAAAAATGTGTTTGAAATAAAACCATTTCCTTTATCCTTATCTCCCGAACAAACAATGTAAAGTCCATAGGACACTTTAAATAATGCTTCAAAATTTATCATAATACTCTTATTTTTTTTATAAAAGTACAAATAATTTTGATAATGAAAAATACAATATCGATTTGAGAAAATAATTGAGAATTCCCTTACTCAGTGCTTGCAACAAAACCCAGTATTTGAGAAGAAACCGTCAAATTTACTGCAAGTTTAACCCTGCCAACATTTTTTATTTTAGCACAAATGAAGCTTCACCTATTTGATATCCATCAATATAAACCATTGCAAAATATTTACCAGGAATCATTTCATTTTTTGAATCTATTACATTCCAAATCAAACTAATATTCATTGATTTTTTATCGTAGCTTACTTGTTGTTTAATCGAATATTGGAGTTTTTGACCTTCAGTATCAAACGAATAAGCATCTCCGTCACCAATAATCAAAACTTTTCCATCGGGTCGAGCAATTCGGCAGTAGATATTTTTATTTCCCGACTCTGCTACTGAATTTTCGCTAAGCGTAAACGACACTTTGATTCGCTCGGTTTTGCGTGAACGATCGGTTTGTTCTTCTTTGGTTCCGTTCGATTTTAAATTAAACGCTTTTGCCGAAACACCATAAGCTTTTAATCGAGCAGCAGTATTTATTTTCTCTTTTAAAGAAACCGTTTCCTGTTCAAACTCAGTAGCATTTTGCTTGTATTTTGTTACGTCTTCTTTAATCTTTTTATTTTCGGAAACTAGTTCTTGATTAACTCTACTAATGGAGTCAATTCTTAAAACATAATCTTGTGAAATAGTACGAAGCAGTTCTAGTTTGCGTTTAATTTTATTATAATCGGCTTGACGTGCAATTAATTTACGAATTTCTTCTGTATTTGCTTGAATAACACTATCTCTTTCGGTTAATTTTGAAGTAACAGCTCCATATTCTTGCTTAATTCGTTCATGATTTATTACCAATGAATCTAATTCCGATTGCAATTCGGTAGATAATATTTCGGCTTTATTTTTTTCAACCACAATTGTTTTTACCTTTAAGGAAGAAAATATTACAACGCCCAACAAAATCAAACAAACAACACTTAGGATGTAAGTAGAAATTTTATATCTTTTTAATTCGTTATTGTTTTCCATTTTAATTTGAGATTAGAATAATGTTTGTTTTAACTTTGCGCCAAAATTAATCAAAATTTGAAGATTTGATTATGAATAGAATGAATAAGTTTATAAAAAACCTTGTTTTAGATTTTATTTCCTTGTTTTACCCTTCGGTTTGTGCTGCATGCAACAGGGTTTTGATGAGGCACGAACGATTAATTTGTTCCTATTGTGAAGTTGAGATGCCAAAAACTTTTTATCATTCTTTAAGAAATAATCCTCTTGAGGAGGTATTTTGGGGAAGAATAAAAATTGAAGCTGCCGCAGCTCGCTATTTTTTCCGTAAAAAGGGAAAAACTCAACACTTGATGCATAATTTCAAATATAAAGGAATGAAGGAAATTGGAGTTATTATTGGAGAAGATTATGGTCAAGAACTTATAACCAATCCCATTTTTAAATCGGTAGATGTTGTTATTCCAATTCCTTTACATCCCAAAAAGAAAAAAATTAGAGGCTACAATCAAAGTGAAATGTTTGCCATTGGCTTATCAAATAGTATGGGTATTCCTATGGATATCACTAGTTTAATTCGTACGGTTGCAACCTCAACTCAAACTCGAAAAAGCAGGTTTATGCGTTGGGAAAATGTAAAAGAAATTTTTAAAATTACCGACGAAAAAGCATTAGAAAACAAGCATATATTACTAGTTGATGACATTATTACTACAGGTGCAACCATTGAAGGAGCTGCCCAAATGTTGATGCAAATTAATGGAGTTAAAATTAGTGTTGCAGGAATGGCTTGCACTATAATTTAAATAAAAATAATATTGAGCTAAATTACTCATAGTGAATTAATAAGTGCTTGCACGAAACCGCCGAAATTTGAGTGCGAGAGATTACCTTCTGTTTGCTCGGATTCTTGCCCTTGTTGGTGTTATCACCAACGGGCAAGCCTAATATCAAAGATTGACGTGGCGTATCTGCCAAACTTTGATTGCATGGGATTTCCTTCTGTTTGCTCGGATTGCAAATCCGAAATAACTCTGAGGAAAAAGGACTAAAAAACAGGAATAGAAATATCGGGTATTGAATTTTCAGAACCTCTTTTATATTCGTTTTTTAGTAATTTTGTGGTTTCAAACTAAAAAAATAGATTATGAAAGCATATGTTTTTCCAGGACAAGGAGCTCAATTTGTAGGAATGGGTAAAGAAATTTATGAGCAAAATCAAGATATTAAGGCACTTTTTGAAAGAGCAAACGAAATTTTAGGTTATAAAATTACAGATATTATGTTTTCGGGAACTGACGAAGATTTGCGTCAAACCAAAGTAACACAACCAGCCATTTTCTTACATTCTGTATTACTTGCAAAATCATTGGGTGAAGAATTTAAGCCAGAAATGGTTGCTGGACATTCATTAGGAGAGTTTTCTGCTTTAGTTGCAGCTGGAGCATTGTCATTTGAAGATGGTTTAAAATTAGTTTATCGCCGAGCTATGGCAATGCAAAAAGCTTGCGAAGCAGAACCTTCGACCATGGCTGCCATTTTAGGTTTAGAAGATGAAAAAGTGGAAGCAGTTCTTTCAACCATTAACGAAGTGGTAGTTGCTGCAAATTACAATAGTCCTGGTCAGCTGGTAATTTCAGGCTCTATTGAAGGCATTAATATTGCATGCGAAAAATTAAAAGAAGCTGGTGCTAAACGTGCGTTAATTCTAAAAGTTGGCGGTGCATTTCACTCTCCATTGATGAATCCAGCTAAAGAAGAATTAGCCGAAGCAATTAACTCAACTCCATTTATCACTCCTATTTGTCCAATTTATCAAAATGTTACCGCCCTTCCAACATCCAATCCGGAAGAAATTAAAAAGAATTTAATAGCTCAACTTACAGCTCCTGTTAAATGGACACAAATTGTTCAAAACATGGCAAATGATGGATTGACAGAATGTGTAGAATTAGGACCAGGAAGTGTGCTGCAAGGTTTGGTAAAAAAAATTGCACCTCAAGTAGAAGTATCTGGAAAACAGTAATATTTTATGTATTTTTAGTACGATAAGAAAACGTCAAATTCATTGGAAAAGGGACTAAGAAGTTGGCTTTTCCTTACAAGCACTATTTAAAACAAAAGTTAGCAGGTCCAATATCCACTTTACAAGAATCGATAATGGAACCATTCGTTTTAAATCGGTAAACCCATCCTTTTTGGACATAATCCACAGCATCCGAAACATATACAACATTTTTTTGTGGGTCGATGGATAAACCATAAAAAAGTCTAGCTCCTTGAGGTATTAAAACATTTATTGGTAAATTATCGTCTGTTAGTGCCATTTTACAAACTCCTGTTTGAGATTGAGTTGCGCCCCAACCTCCGTTTAAATAATATAGTGTATCTTTTGTTCCATTTATCGAAAGTTTGGTTGGCGAACAGTTTTTATCAGAAAATTCATACACATGTTCTATTTCAAAACTCAAGGGGTTAATGCGGGTAATTGCAGCTTTTTCCCAACCATAAGGCGAACCCTCAAAACCACCGTCTGATAAAATCCAAAGTTTGTTGTTTTTATCAATCACCATACTATTTGGCTGTATCACAACAATTAAAGAATCGACAACTTTATTATTTAAACTATTTATTTTAAAAATCTTATTGTTATACGACCAACTTGAAACAAAAATATCGGTATTTATTTTACAAATAGCTTCGGTGCTAATTCCAATATTAATAGTTCCAGTTTTTTGAAATGTCATCGGATTAAAAACTGAAATTATTCCACTGTTATAATCCGTAACATAGGCTTTTGTGGAAGAAACAACTTCTATAAATCTTGGAGAAACTAAGCCAGTAATGGAAGCTTTATACTTAAATGTTTTTTTGTCAATGACGATAATTTTGCCCGAATTATTTACCACAATAAAACCATAATCTCCATAGATGAACATCGATTGACAAACATCTCCTAATGGAAAATTATTAGCATTAAAAAATACTTGATTGTAAATTACATTTGTTTTAGTATTAAAAAATGACAAAGAAGAATTTCCACTCATAAAATTACCTTCGTTGCAAATAAAAACTCCTTCATCAACTTGATATTCTTTTGTTTCGGGAGGTTCTTTTTTACATGACATAAAAATTGAAATTAGAATAATAAAAAACAGTTTTGTAAAGTACTTCATTTGTATATTTTTAAAAGGATATTTTTACATATATTTGTGCATTTCGTCGAGGCATAGCACGCCATAAAATAGCTTGGTAGTCGGTATTGATAAGATTGTTAACTTTGGCTTGAACTTCCAATTTTAACCTATTAAACTCAAAAACTTTTCCAAATCCGATATTGTGTAATGTAAACCAAGGCAAACTATGATGCGTTTCCTCGTTTGAAGCTAGCGTATATCTTTCGCCTGTAAAATTGACGTTATAATGTATCGAAAAAGAGCGATAGAAAACATTAAACATAGAATTGGCTTTATGGATTGGAATGTAGATTAATTGATTTTTGAAAGATAATATTCCGTTTTCGTCCGTTTCATGGTTTGCTGTTCGAGTATATGAATAATTTAAACTTAGTTGAAATTTCCATTTATTATGAGTTGCACTAGCATCCATTTTTGATTCAAAACCACGTGCAAAAACCTCTTGCATATTTGTTGCTGTCCAGTATCTAAATTCGCCAGGTTGCCAAATTATCCAATCCTTAATTAAAGAAGCAAAAGCCGTGGCAGAAACAGTAATTTTACACAATGAATCTGGTAAAAAGGAATAATACAAACCAACATCACCTGAATAGCCATGTTCGGGCTTTAGCAATGGATTACCACCAGGACTCCAATACAAATCATTTAAGGTTGGTTGATGATAATTACGTGAAATATTAGTTTTTAACGACAAGTTTTTTAAAAACAATATCGACCAATCAAAACCTAAAGATGGCATCAAGGGAACAATTTTTTTGTCCACCAATTCATCTCGAACTAACAAATAAGTCGAAAATCTTTTATGTAATTGATAAAAAAGTGCGATGCTCGAACCAACACTTATTCTTTTGGCATCGAAACCAAGTTCCGTTTTTTTATCCATAAACCAAGCTTTGGAATAATCAATATTAGTATTCCATTTCAAAAACATTTTTTTGCTAAAAGACAACTCTAATGAATGTTTTGCAAAACCACTTACCGATTTACTTTGAGTATTATAATTTACATAGGTTCCTAGATTTGTTTCGTTGGCTAAATAATAATCGAGATTTCCGATTGAAAAGCCAGTGGTAAGTTCGGAAAAACCAAGTTTAAAAAACCTCTTCCATTTTGCCGACCATCTAATGTCTTCATCTAATTGAGTTTCTATTTGTCCAGCACCTTGATACGACATTATGGATGGCAAATTTCTATTGCTTTTAAGCAACCACAAACCCATTGAAAAGGAATTATTTTTCCGATTATAAAACATTTCGGACAATAAACCTTGCTTTGAAAATTCAGCATTTTGCTGTTTTTCGTAATTCCAAAGTCCATTGGCATTATTGTAATATTCGAAGTTATTTTTGGAGGTTTCATTAAATACTCTAAGCCTGAATTGTAATTTTGAGGTTCCTCCACCAACTTGAATAAAACTTTGACAGGTTTCAAAACTTCCAACACTTTGTAGTACCGAACCATAAAATTTTCGATTAAACGAAGGTACGCTTGAAATATTTACGCTACCACCAATGGCACCACCGCCATTTTGCAGAGAGCTACTTCCAGGTAAAATCTCAATTTGGTCGATAAACCAAACAGGAATTTGCGAAAAATCAACCTGTCCCAACATTGGGCTATTAATATTTATTCCATTCCACTCAACTTGTGTATGCGAAGCAGCCGTACCACGCATCGAAACAGTTGCCAACGAGCCTTGTCCGTATGTTTTTACAAAAATTGGAGAATGGCTTGAGAGAGCTTCGGATAAATTTGCACTATATTCCTGCTGTAAAACTGCTGAATCGAGTTTTATTTTCACTAAAGCCTTTTCTTTTAATAGCGAATTAGCAGTAATTTGAATAGGCTCAAAAGTTATGATTGTGTCTTTTTTTTGTGCATACGAAATCAAACTGAAGCTTATCAGTAACAATAAAAACAGAGCATTCAAATTCGACCTTTTAAAACACATACCAATATTTTAATACGTTTAATTCGTCAACTTAAATGAAAAAAGGGAATAAAATGCGGAATTTGCATTTCTATTCTTTGCTTTTCACCCGAAAGCTACGAACTCGTTTTACAGGCAGGTCTTCTGGCTTGTCCTAAACTTCGAAAACCTTCCCATTCCAATTTTCTGGAACAGTGGCAAAAATCCGAAGTCCTTTTTTTGGACTTACAGCTACGGGTATAGCTCCTGCTTTAAACAGGATTCCCTTAAATTCTTTGATTTTCAACGATCATTGAAAACCTGTAAACTTGGAACAAAGATATAACTAAAATTTTATTGGTCGTTTATTTTATTGCCGAATTTGTTTTGAAAAAACAAAAAGCTGGATTATTTTTAGCACATATTTAAAAATCATCTTCTTATATTTAATTTTTATGTTTTATATTTGCATAATTAATCAAACAAAATAAGCTCACAATATGAAAAAAATCTTTACCTCCATTTTCCTGATGTTTATCAGTTTAGCATCAATTATAGCACAATGTCCTGAAAATTTTCACAATTTTTCTGCGGTTGACATACACGGAAATAACCTTGACATGTCGACCTTTGCTGGCAAAAAAGTATTGGTTGTTAATACCGCTTCGTATTGCGGATATACTGGACAGTATTCCCAACTGCAATATCTTTACGACACCTATGGTGGAACTAGCAATTCATACAATTTTGAAATCATTGGATTTCCAGCTAATAATTTTCAAAACCAAGAACCATATAATGAAGATTCTATCCAAAACGTATGTAATTCATATGGTATTACATTTACCATGATGTCAAAAATTTCGGTTAAGGGAACCGACCAACATGAAATTTACAAATGGCTAACATTGTCCTCTCAAAATTGCGTTCAAAATGCTACTGTTACTTGGAATTTTCAAAAATTTATGATTAACCCCGACGGCTCATGGCATGGAACTGTAGCACCTGCAACTAGTCCTACAACTCCTACAATTGTAAATTGGATTACTGGCAACACATCCTTACAAACGAACGAAACAAATAATTTCAGCGTTTATCTAAATGAAGAAAACACCTTGCTCATTACCAACAAAAATAATAATACTGAAAAATTAACAGTTAAAATTATTAATATGGCTGGTCAGAAATTGGTAAAATTTAATTTAGATAATTCAACTAAAAATTCAACCCACGAAATAAGTTTAAACAAATTACCAAAAGGAATTTATCTTATCCATATTACGAACAAAAATATTTCACAAACAGAAAAGCTATTTGTAAAATAGAAAATCATTATTAGTGAGCAAACACTCTTCAAAATTTAAAATTAATTTTGAAGAGTGTTTTTTTTTATTATATTTATAAATAGTATCACTATTGTCCGATAAAATAAATAAATTTTGCTTTAGGTGTAAATTACTTCAATCAATTTTTGCCTCAATCCTAAAGCATGAATTGATTTTCAGCAATTTACACCCTTGAGGGCAGGGGCAATAAATTGCGGAAAATCCATATTTTTAAAATACACAAAAACAAACCCTACCTTCCTTCATTTTACCTATTAGCTTGTTATACAACATCATACAACAGATGTCAAAATTTATATCGGACAACAGTGAAATAGTATTGCAAAAACTAAATAAATCTGAACCCTTAAAAAGATGCAATAGTAGTATAAATCTAGTCTTACCGCAATAATTTACATGTAAATTCAATTGAATTTATGTTTAAAATTTACAACATCGAAAACTGAATCGAAATAATATTTATATTTACAGCAAAATTAAAAACTAATCAAATGAAAAAATTATTATTGTTGATTTTAATAAGTACGTTTTTAGGAAGTGTTTGCTTGTCGCAAACTACTGTTAATGAAAAGCCAACAAAAAAATTATCAGAAATTGCCAGCCATAGATATGGTGAAAGTTTATTGATTTTTAAACCCGAACTTAACATTGGAGTTACAGACGTTTTTACTCGATATAAAGAGTATTTTGGTTTAACTTCTAGCGATGAGATGAAATTAATTACTACCGAAACCGATCAAATTGGTTTTCAACATTATCGATTTCAACAATACCATAATAATGTAATAGTAATGGATGGGGTATATATTCTTCATAGCAAAGCTGGTAAATTAATAAGTGGGAGTGGCAAAATTGTTACTGGAATTACTCTAAGTTCCAATACCCAACTTACAAAAAGCGAAGCAGTTCAAACGGCATTATCTTCATTTGGAGCAAGCGAATACGCTTGGGAAAACAAAGAAATGGAAAACGATTTAAAACTTTTAAAAAACGACAAAAAAGCTACTTATTATCCTCAAGCCGAATTAATGTATTTTAATAAAAATGCAAACAAAATTGGCAGCGAATATCATTTAGTGTATAAATTGGAAATACTTGCCCTTAAGCCTTTTAGCAGATATTTTATCTATGTAAATGCACAAAATGGAGGCATTTATCACCGAACAAACATGCTAATGCAAGTGGATAAAAAAGTAAATGCCGTAACACGTTATAATGGGATTCGTCAAATAACAATGGATTCGGTTAATGCAACACAATACGTATTAAGAGAAGTTGGTCGTGGCGGAGGAATTACCACAAAAAGCCTTCAAAACAACGGCAACATGAACGATCCACAAATTAGCACTGCTGTCAATATTAGTAACAGTACCAATTTTTTTTCAACCGATTCAACAGCTGCAAGTGCTCATTGGGCATCGGAAATGACGTATGATTATTATTTTAATGTGCACGGTCGAAATAGTTACAATAACAATGGAGCAGGAATGATGAGTTATGTTCACTGGGGTCATAACATTGCAAATGCCATGTGGACAGGCTCTGCTATGGTTTATGGAGATGGTGATGCTACTTCTTCGCCATTTACAACTACCGAAATTTGCGGACACGAAATCACGCATGCCGTAACTCAATATACTGCTAATTTAATTTATGAAAACGAATCTGGTTCTTTAAATGAATCATTTAGCGATATTTTCGGTTCAATGGTAAACTACTACGCTACCGATTCTTTAAATTGGTTAATTGGTGCAAACACTGGCACTGCTTTTCGCAATATGTCCAATCCAAAATCCAATCAAAATCCCGACACGTATAAAGGACAATATTGGTATGGCGGAACTGCTGATAACGGTGGTGTTCACTCAAATAACGGAGTAGGAAATTATTGGTTCTACCTAATTACTCAAGGTGATACTGGCAGAAATGACAAAAATTACTTATATAATATTACTGGCATAGGACCTGAAAAAACTGAAAAAATAGCTTATCGTGGATTAACAAATTATTTAACTCCAAGCTCACAATACATCGATACATATGCCGCAATGATACAAGCTACCAACGATCTTTATGGGGATTGTTCTGAAGAATCTCATGTAATTGCTGCCGCATGGGCTGCAGTTGGAGTTGGTCATCCTTTTGATACAGCCGCTGTGTATGTTCAAAATATTTTAGGACCTCTTTCTGCTTGTGGTATGACCAATGAACCAGTAAAACTTAAATTGTTATATAATGGTTGTAACCGAAGTTTAGCATCTGGTTCAGAAATTAATTTTAAAGTCAGGGTTGACATGAATACATTTTACTACGACACACTAAACTTAAGCAGTGATTTTGAGGGAGGACAAACATTAGATCTTACTTTAAATAAATATATAAATTTAGCAACTTTGGGCAATCACCGAATTGATGTATGGATAAAGCCATCGATTCAATCAAATTATTCGGATAGTTTAATGGGGTATGTGATAATGAACAAATTACAACAAAATTTCGATTTAGGAGCAACTGGAGTTTTAAGCCCTACGTCCTCTTGTAATTTGGGAACCGAAGAATTGATAACCATGAGCTTTAGTTTCTTTGGATGTGATTCTCTTGAAGCAGGTCAAATTGTTAGAGTTGGATATATTAACAATCAATCAGATACAGTATTTGAAAACCATACTCTAGTGAATACAATTTTCCCAGGAGACGAAATTATTCATACTTTTACAACCCCATGTAACTTTACTTTAACTTCGTTAAATAACTTAAAGATATTTACAGCAAATATTACCGATACTTTTATTACTAATAACACTTCCGCTGCAGTTATTAAACGACCTGCTTATGTTAATGGACACGCTCCATTTACATTCAACGAAACAGATATCGAAAATTATTATTATAAAAAAACTGGTTTATATGGAAAAGTTAAAGTAAAACCTTTAACTGGATATCCCAATGGGAAAATACTAAGTTTTACTAGTGGAAATGTATTTAACTATTACGACCAACTCGAAATGCCAGCTGGCGGAAACCAATGGGATGTAAATGAAATGCTATCGGCAAAAGCAATTTTTTGTGTGGATGCTTCAACCGTTGAAAGTTTACATTTAAGTTTCGATTTAAAACAAACTAATGGCGGACCACTTTACTCCCAGTTTTTAGGACCTGGCGACTATTCGATGACAAGTGTAATGCGTATTTTAATTAATGGACAACAATATAATAACGAAACATTTAAGCCAACTACTCCTTCGGCTGATCCTTTTTCAAATCGAATTATTAATCTTTCTCAACATCTTGGACATATATTAGAAGTTACTTTTGAAACCCGAAATATTGCAGCCGACACTTTGGGATTTACATTGGATAATGCCTATCTCGACAATTTACATTTCATCATCAACTCGGGTGATAAAATTACCGAAAATAATAATAATTCCGCTATTTCACTTTTTCCAAATCCATCAACTGGCTTAGTAACAATGGTTTATTCAAACAATGTAAATGAATCTTCAACCATTGAAGTATATGATATTGCTGGCAGAATAATTTATTCTCAATTTACGCCAATTATTAGTGGGCAAAATGTTATTTCATTAAATCTAAATAACATCTCAGATGGTATTTATTTTGTGTCCTTAAAAACTCCAACTACAGAGCACCGAGAAAAGCTAATAATTAAAAAACTATAATTTCCAATATTCGCTCAAACCCAATCATGGATTTGTTTTTAGGTTATTTTTGCTAAAAACTAATTTACTCTCAAAATCACTATAAAACATAATCATACTCCATAAACGATTGGGGGTTTTGGCATAAGAAACAAATAAAAAAAATATAATATGAAAGAAAAAATCTCAATGAATGCGAACACATTAGTTCGAGTTTTAAAAAAACAAAGCGATGAATTTACAAAAGCCGATATAATTAAGGTTATAGAGGAATTAGAAATTGAAATGCTAAACTTCAGATATGTAGGTGGAGATGGACGATTAAAGACATTAAATTTTGTAATTACTAGTCGCGAACACCTAGATTCTATTTTGACTTTTGGCGAACGCGTTGATGGTTCAAGTTTATTTTCGTTTATCGAGGCTAGTTCAAGCGATTTATATGTTGTTCCAAGATATTCAACCGCATTTATCGATCCTTTTAGTGAAATTCCAACCTTGTGCATTCTTTGTTCTTTTTTCAATAAAGACGGAGCACCGCTTGATAGTTCGCCAGAATACGTATTATCTAAAGCAGCCAATGCTTTTAAACAAGTTACTGGAATGGAATATGAAGCGATGGGCGAATTGGAATATTACGTTATTGCCGACGATGATGAAACATTTGTTGCGAAGGATCAAAAAGGATATCACGAATCTGGTCCTTACACAAAATTTGAAGATTTTAGAACCAAATGTATGCAGTTAATTGCTCAAACAGGTGGAATTATTAAATACGGGCATTCCGAAGTAGGAAATTTTAGATTAGATGGAAAAATATACGAACAAAATGAAATTGAATTTTTACCAACACCTGCTGTAAAAGCAGCCGACCAATTAGTAATTGCAAAATGGATTATTCGCAACTTGGCTAATCAATATGGTTTAAATGTAACTTTTGCTCCAAAAATTACAATTGGCAAAGCTGGTTCAGGGCTTCATGTGCACATGCGTATGATGAAAGCTGGAAAAAATCAAATGCTAAAAGCTGGAAAACTTTCTTCCATCGCAAAAACAGCAATTGCTGGACTGATGGAATGTGCTAGCTCCTTAACTTCTTTTGGAAACACAAACCCTACCTCCTATTTTAGATTAGTGCCACACCAAGAAGCTCCTACTAATATTTGCTGGGGCGACAGAAATCGTTCTGTTTTAGTTCGCGTTCCTCTAGGTTGGACTGCAAAAACAGACATGTGCTCATTGGTTAATCCTTTGGAAAAACAAACCATAACCGACGCTTCTTTAAAACAAACTGTAGAATTCCGTTGTCCAGATGGTTCAGCTAATGTTTATCTTCTTATTGCAGGTTTAGCTGTTGCTTGTCGTCATGGTTTTGAAATGGAAGGAGCCCTTGATTTTGCAGAAAAAACTTACGTAAACGTAAATATTTTTAAAGATGAGCATAAAGACAAAATGAACAGCCTCGCTCAATTGCCAACTTCATGCTGCGAATCGGCAGATGTTCTAGATAAACATCGACACATTTATGAACAACATGGTGTTTTTAGCCCAGGTATGATTGATGGAATTATCAAAGATTTAAAATCATTTAATGATAAAAATCTTAGAAATGAAATTGCAAAAAATCCTACTAAAATGATGGAATTAGTAAATGATCATTTCCATTGTGGCTAAAAATATATTTTAGAAAATAAAAAAACCATTCAATGAATGGCTTTTTTATTTAGTATCTACCCCTAGAGACTATTTTTTATTTGCAGAATTCAAAATAAATAATAGTGGCTAGCTAGAATGTTCCAAGACGAGGCATTTTGGATTAGATTTATAAGAGTCCACCAGCTAGTGGATAACTGGAAATCCTAACAAAATAACGCTGTTATCGAAAATTATAGACGGACTAATTTTTAGAGCCTCTCATGGGAATTGAACCCACGACCTGCTCATTACGAGGGAGTTGCTATACCGCTGAGCTAAAGAGGCAATTTAAAACAAAATTACAAAAAGATTATAAATAAAAAGAGACTTTTAAATTAAAAGTCTCTTTTTATTTATTGGATATTCAAGTTCTAGTATCTGTAATGATCTGGTTTATATGGACCATCCATTGGAACTCCAATATAATCTGCTTGTTCTTGCGTTAAACGGGTAAGTTTAACACCAATTTTTTCTAGATGTAAACGAGCAACTTCTTCATCTAATTGTTTTGGCAAACGATAAACATCCACTGGATAATCGTGAGTATATAAATCAATTTGAGCTAAGGTTTGGTTTGTAAACGAATTACTCATTACAAACGATGGATGTCCAGTTGCACAACCTAAATTTACCAATCTCCCTTCGGCTAACATAAATATCGAATGACCTTGAGGGAAGAAATACTCATCCACTTGAGGTTTAATATTACGTTTTACAATACCAGAATATTTATCCAATAAATCAACTTGAATTTCATTATCAAAATGTCCAATATTACAAACAATAGCTTGATCTTTCATTTTTGTCATGTAATCAACAGTAATCACATCGCGGTTACCAGTTGTTGTTACATAAATATTTCCTTCTGGCAAAGCATCTTCAATAGTTGTAACTTCAAAACCTTCCATAGCAGCTTGCAAAGCACAAATTGGGTCAATTTCGGTAACAATAACACGAGCTCCGTATGATCTCATTGA
Source organism: Bacteroidales bacterium (assembly GCA_038210985.1). Classification (GTDB taxonomy): domain Bacteria; phylum Bacteroidota; class Bacteroidia; order Bacteroidales; family WCHB1-69; genus JAQUGA01. The sequence continues at coordinate 90,913 of JBBQWB010000001.1, read as the reverse complement.
ATGTGCACAACCTTTACCTACGTCGCCATATCCTAAAACTACCACTACTTTTCCGGCAATCATAACATCGGTAGCACGTTTAATTCCATCTGCTAAAGACTCACGACATCCGTACAAATTATCAAATTTTGATTTTGTAACCGAATCATTTACATTAATTGCTGGCACTAATAATTCGCCACGTTGTTTCATTTGATATAAACGGTGAACTCCGGTTGTAGTTTCTTCCGAAACTCCTTTGAGTTTTTCAACCGTACGATGCCAACGTTTTGGATCCGCAGCTAAAATTTGTTTTAAGGTGCTTAAAACAACAGCTTCTTCGCGAGAAGATGGAGTAACATCTAATACTTTAGAATCTTTTTCGGCTCTAAATCCAACGTGAATCATCATAGTTGCATCGCCACCATCGTCCACAATTGTTGTTGGTCCTTGACCACCAGGGAAAGCCAATGCTTGTGATGTACACCACCAATATTCTTCTAGAGTTTCACCTTTCCAAGCAAAAACAGGAACGCCAGCAGCAGCAATTGCAGCAGCAGCATGATCTTGTGTAGAATATATGTTACAACTTGCCCAACGGACATCGGCTCCTAATGAAACTAATGTTTCAATTAAAACCGCTGTTTGAATAGTCATGTGAAGTGAACCTGTAATACGGGTATTTTTAAGAGGTTGTTGTTTGCCAAATTTTTCGCGTAAGGATACTAGTCCTGGCATTTCTTTTTCGGCTATTTCAATTTCTTTGCGTCCCCATTCTGCTAATTTAATATCAGCAATTTTATAATCTGTCATTTTAATAATTATTTGTTTTTAATATTTTTGCAAAGTTACAAAAAACTGACAAATAAAATAACAATACAAATAAACAGATTTATAGACTTTTTTTTACTATTTCAAATCTTATATAAAGTTTAATATGGTGAAAAAATGTTACACAGTTCGCCGCGGCGAACTGGTCGCTAAAGCGAATTCACAGTGTTTCACAGTTAAAAAATATCGGAATGACTTAGCTATAAATAGCTAGAGAGCTAGTTCGGATTTGCAATCCGAACGCACGAAAAAATTACTCGGATTACAATGAAAACTCGGATTACAAATCCGAGCAATCCGATTGTTCCTCTCCGCCAGTTGTCGGATTGGAATGACAAATCGCTGGGGTAAATGAGAAGCTTTTGTCATTTTGCCCTTGTTGGTTCGCTTCGGCGAATCACCAACAAGGCTTCCTTCCGTTTTTGCATAGTTAAAACACCCGTTTCGTCCATACTTTTACCCAATATTAAAAAACCATGATTTTTAATAATTATAATATCGTTATTTTTTAAAACTCGAAGCACCTCCTCAACTAAATTTGCAGAACCATAAGGAACGTCATTCTCCGTTTCAGTCCATTTTAGTTTTTGAGAAGCATCCAAAAAAACATCTGAATGACCGTGAAAAATGGCATTTATTTCGGGTTGTGCTTTGTATATTTCCCAATGCAACATACTTTCGGAAGATGGTTCGATTAAACCAACAACTTGAACTAAATTTTGCTTAACATCCGCATTTTTAATGGTTACAAACTTATCGAAAGTTAAGTTGTTTTTTAAACCTATTTTAGTTCCGGTAATAACCATTTCATTTTTTCCAACTTCGGCTCTAAAACTAAGATTTCCTGCCGAGCCACCATTGTATGGAGGAGCTAAATTAAATTCATCAAATACCTTACACCATTGAATTAATTCTAAAAGTTTTTTAGAACTTGCAAGTTCCAATTTTTCCAAAAACTCAACCTTAAACTTAATCCCAACATACTCTTCTTTCATACATTAAGCATTAATTTTCCGATACTTGCACGATTGGGTAAAATAATTCCTTTTTCCGTAATAAATCCTGTAATAAGGTCAGATGGTGTAACATCAAATGCAGGATTTAAAGCTTCCGAACCTGGATTTGAAGTCATAATTTCGGTAATTAAGCCGTTCTTTGCCCGTCCACTAATCCAAAAAACCTCTTCTGAACTACGAAATTCTATTGGTATTTCAGCACCCGTTTTGCAATTAATATCAAAGGTTGAAGAAGGAGCTGCCACATAAAACGGGATTTTATAAAAAGCTGCTGCAATAGCTTTTTCCAGAGTTCCAATTTTATTAGCAGTATCGCCGTTTGCAGCAATCCGATCGGCACCAACAATAACCAAATTTATTTTCCCTTGTTGCATCAAAAAAGCAGTAGCATTATCGGGAATAATTGTGTGTGGCACATTTTCGTTTGAAAGCTCCCATGCCGTTAATCGAGCTCCTTGATTTCGTGGTCGAGTTTCATCCACCCAAACATGAATATCTTTTCCCTCATCATGTGCTTTATAAATGGGCGATAAAGCCGAACCATAATCCACAAAAGCCAGCCAGCCAGCATTACAATGTGTAGAAATATTTGCTTTTTTCGGAATAATATTGTTTCCATATAAACCAATATTTTTGGAAGCAATTACATCTTCATTTGCAATAAGCTGAGCCTCAATATTTGCATCTTGGGGCGAAATCATAGCCGCTTTATACACGCGTTCAACTGCATAAAATAAATTTCGGGCAGTAGGACGAGTAGATTCAATCTCCGTTTTTGCTTTTTGAATATATTCAAAATAATTATTCTTATTTGCTTGATTGCACGCTTGAGCCATTGCATAAGCTCCTGCAACACCAATAGCTCCAGCTCCTCGAACAGTCATTTGACGAATGTGATTGCAGGTTTCGGAATAAGTTAAACTGTGAATTATTTTAAAATCAAATGGTAATAAATTCTGATCAATCATTTTCACAATCCCATTTTCCATTTCTATCGTTCGGTAGTTCTGTCCTGATACTTTCATTTATTTTTGATATTTTGGTAAACAAATTTAGTAAAACTTTTTATGAATGACATCATTCGATAATTCTCATCCTTTTATTTATTTTAAATTAAGTCAAAACTTCATTCCTTAAAAGCATAAAAACTTTCAAAAAGTTATCAACAATAAATATCGTATATTACTCTGATTTTCAGCCTATTTCAAGTTTTAACTTTGATTAATGTAACCTTTTTGAAATAAAATAGTAAAAAAAGTTATCAACAAGTGGTAAAAAGTGGTAAAAAGTGGATATTTTTGTCTCTAAAATTGCCAGAATTGTAAAAATGGGGGAAACCGATGATTAATTTAATGGGTGAATACGACTGTAAGATTGACGCGAAAGGGCGTGTTATGATGCCATCTGCATTAAAAAAGCAGATTACATCAGATTCACAGAACACTTTCGTAATCAATCGTGGCTTCGAAAAATGTCTTGTGGTATATCCCAAGACAGAATGGGATGCCATCAGTCAGGAGCTCAATAAATTAAACTTGTTCAGTAAAAAGAACAGAGATTTCTTTCGGTATTTTATGCGAGGTGCCACTCAATTAGAGCTTGACTCAACCAATCGGTTACTTATACCGAAAAACTTGTTGGTTTATGCTGGTATTGCACAAGAATTAGTTCTTTTTGCATATGCCAATAGGATTGAAGTTTGGAATAAATCCACGTATGAAACGTTGCTTACTGACGAACCTCAGGATTTTGCAAATCTGGCTGAAGAAGTAATGGTTCGAAAAGATTATGGAGCAGAACAAAATAGCGTATCATAAGCCAGTTTTATTAAATCAGGCTATTGAAGGACTTAACATACAACCAGAAGGCTGCTATGTGGATGTTACCTTTGGTGGTGGTGGACATTCTCGCGAAATAATCAAAAATCTTACTACTGGCAAATTAATAGGCTTTGATCAAGACCCTGACTCCTTTGCGAATAGCATTGACGATGAACGGTTTTTATTAATTCCAAATAATTTTAAGTTTTTAACCAACTTTTTGAATTTTAATAATATTAAGGAAGTGGATGGAATACTAGCCGATTTAGGCGTTTCATCTCATCAAATTGATGTTCCTGAACGAGGATTTTCGATACGATATAATGGTCCGTTAGATTTACGAATGGACGTGCGAAAACCAAAAACGGGTGCAATAATCGTAAATACATACTCCGAAGAGCAAATAGCAGATATTCTTTACCAGTTTGGTGAATTTAGAGAGTCGCGTAAAATGGCTAGGATTATTTGTAAAAACCGCGAGAGCAAAGCAATTGAAACCATCGAGGACTTACTATTTATACTAAAACCACTTGCTCAAAAGGGTAAAGAAAACAGTTTTTATGCTAGGGTTTTCCAGGCATTGCGAATAGAAGTTAACGAAGAAGTTGAATCTTTAAAATCAATGATACTACAAGCCGAAAAACTATTAAAACCAGGCGGACGAATGGTGGTAATATCTTATCATTCCATTGAAGATAGAATTGTGAAAAATTTCTTTAAAAGCGGCAATTTTGAAGGAATACTGAACAAAGATATGTATGGCAACATCCTTACACCCCTAAAATCAATAACCCGAAAACCAATTGTTCCAAACGAAGAAGAAATACAACAAAACAACAGATCAAGAAGTGCCAAATTAAGAGTAGCTGAAAAAAAATAAAACCATGAAGAACAGGTATAAAGACCCTGATGAAATTTTTGACGAACCAACTATGGATGCCCCGAATGAGCCTTCGAAGAAGGAAAAGGCTCGTCCGAAAATGAAGACTCAAGCCGATGTAAGCATAAAGAAATTCGGTTCGGGCTTTCGTTCCATTTTTGGTGGAAATTTTTTTTCACACAAGGAGTTTTTAAACTCTTTTCAATTTATAATAATGGTGTTTTTATTTGCCATACTCTACATTTTTAATAATTATTTAGCGGAACGCAACATGATTAAACTGGAAAAATCGAAACGCGACTTAATTGAGTTTCGACAAGAATACATTTCTTCTAAATCGGACATGATGGATAGCTTAAAAGAATCCAGCATTCAGCTTAAACTATTAGAAATTGGCGTAGTAGAAAATAATACACCGCCCATAAAATTAATGATTCAAAAGGATTCGACAAAAAATGACAGATAACCGCAGCGAAATAACTTTAAGGTCATCCATTGTTTACGTCAGCATGCTGATTGTAGCAATTTTAATTGTATGGAAAATGTTCTACATTCAAATTTCTGAAGGTGAAAAATATCGTAAAACAGATTCCGAACGAAACGTTCGCATTAGAACAATAGAGGCATCGAGGGGAAATATTTATTCCGAAGATGGGAGCCTTTTAGCCACTTCTGCACCTGTTTTTGACCTTTTTTGGGATTCAAGTGTTTGTCCGGATTCAACATTTAAAAAAGGCATCGACTCCTTATCTATTTGTTTAGCAAATCATTTCAAAAATAAAACATCTTCCGAATATAAGGCGATTTTTACAAACGCAAAATCGAAAAAAATAAGGTATTTAACTATAAAAAGGTCAAATCTTAGAAGTGATAAAGATCAGGTTTCCTATACCGATTTAAAGAAAATTAAAAATTTTCCAATTTTCCGACTTGGCAAAAACAAAGGAGGATTGATTTTCGAGCAAAAAAATATTCGTAAAATGCCTTACAAAATACTAGCATATCGAACCATTGGATACGAGCAAATTGTGAGAAATAAAAATGGCAGAGACACAGGTTTATTTGTTGGCTTAGAAGGAGCATATACTCAATATTTAAAAGGAATTGATGGCAGAAGAGTTGAACAAAAGATTAGGGGCGGAATATGGATGCCATTAACCGACGAAGATCAAATTGAACCTCAAAATGGAAATGATATTTATACATCTATTAATATATCCTTACAAGATGTTGCCGAACATGCGTTAATGAAACAACTCGATTCGACAAGTGCCGATCATGGTTGTGTAGTATTAATGGAAGTTCAAACTGGATTTATTCGTGCCATTGCAAACTTAAAACGCAGATCAGATGGCAGTTATGGTGAAGATATAAACTTTGCAATTTGGGAAAGTTCGGAACCTGGCTCAACTTTTAAGTTAGCCTCGCTGGTAGCCTTGCTCGAAGACGGACGCGTTGACACAAACGAATTGGTCCCTACTGGAAAAAGGAAATTTGGAAAATTTGAGATGAAAGATTCTCACGAAGATGGATATGGCAACATTAGTTTAAAACGAGCATTTGAAGTTTCGTCAAACGTTGCTTTTGCATCCATTGTTTCAAGAGTTTTTGCAGATAGACCACAAGCGTACGTTGACCTACTGAAAAGATTTGGTTTAGGCAATAAACTTGGAATTGAAATTAGTGGAGAAGGCGAACCATTAATTAAAGATTATAAAAACAAAAGTTGGTCGGCAACTACCCTTCCGTGGATGTCTATTGGCTACGAAATGCATATTACACCGCTACAATTATTGGCATTTTACAATGCAATAGCAAACAATGGCAAACTAGTTAAACCTCAGTTTGTAAAAGAAATTCGTCATGCTGGACAAATAATTAAAACTAACGAACCAATTGTTTTAAATAATCAAATTTGCTCCCAAAAAACCGTTGATAAAGTGAAATCATGTATGGAAGGTGTTGTGGAACATGGAACCGCAAAAAAATTATCAAATCAGGTATTTAAAATTGCAGGAAAAACTGGAACCGCTCAAATAGCAAAAAAAGGTGGCTACGGAAACAAAAAAGATGAAGCCCGAAATGTGGAATATAAAGCTTCCTTTGTAGGCTATTTTCCTGCAGATAATCCAAAATTTTCGTGTATTGTAGTTATCAATAATCCCAGAAGAAAAGGGTTTTATGGTGCCGAAGTTGCTGCTCCTGTTTTTAGAGAAATTGCAAATAAAGTATATGCAACCGAAATTGACATCCCTCAATATCAACCCGATTCAATTCGAGTTAAAAATATTCCTTTAACATACACTAGCAACCAAGCCGATATTTCGACTATTTACTCCTTTATGAGATATAAAACCTTAAGCGACAATCGTCAATCCGAATGGGTAACTGCAAATACCACTTCGGGGAACTTTGTACGATTAAAATCGCAACAATTTGAAAATGGAGTAGTGCCAAATGTTAAAGGAATGGGCGTAAAAGATGCTGTTTACCTCATCGAAAGACAAGGTTTTATTGCTTCAATAGAAGGCAAAGGAGTTGTAATTTCTCAATCGATAAAAGCTGGAACGAAGTTAAAACGAGGCGAGTTTGTTCACTTAGTTTTAAATACCCCTACCATACCTAAATATACTAACTACAATCAAAACGACTCCTTAATGAATGTTGCTCTTCAAGATTCAATTAAATTATTATTGAAAAATAATAAAAAACCTAAAATAGAACCTAAAAAAGATAAAAAACAAGACGCAAAACCAACTAAACCAATAAAACCAATAAAAAACCCAAAAAAACATAATTAAACTAAAGAATTATGAAACTGAATGAGCTTTTGTTAAACATAAATGCAGTATCCATAAAAGGTAATACCGATATTCATATCGATTTTATTTGCTTTGATTCACGTCAGGCTAATGAAAACTGCTTATATATTGCACAGCAAGGCACAAAATCAGATGGACACGACTTTATAGATGATTGTATTGCAAAAGGTGCAAGTGCAATTGTTTGTGAAATTCTTCCAAAAATGATTAACGAAAACGTTGTCTATATTCAAGTTCAGGATTCAGCCGAAGCCTTAGGAAAACTATCCAGTGCATTTTACGACTTCCCTTCCGAACAACTCCACTTAATTGGCATAACGGGAACAAATGGAAAAACTACCACCGTAAGCTTACTGCACAAGCTCTTTCGATTAATGGATATTCCATGCGGAATGCTTTCAACAGTTGAAAATAAAATTAACGACAAAATCATCCCTTCAACTCACACAACTCCCGATTCTATTGCATTAAATAAGCTTTTAGCCGACATGGTAAACGAGGGATGCGAATATTGCTTTATGGAAGTTAGTTCTCATTCAGTTGTTCAAAAGCGAATTGCTGGCTTAAAATTTAAAGGTGGAGTTTTTAGCAATTTAACACACGACCATCTGGATTACCATAAAACATTTGAATCGTACTTAAAAGCTAAAAAAACATTTTTCGATAACTTAAATTCTTCGGCATTTGCACTTACTAACATTGACGATAAAAATGGAGATGTAATGCTTCAAAACTCAAAAGCACAAAAATACTCATACAGCGTAAAAACGCTTGCCGACTTTAAATGCAAAATATTAGAAAATTCCTTTGATGGTTTACATTTAATAATAAATGACCACGAGGTTTGGTTTTCGATTGTTGGACAATTTAATGCTTACAATATTTTGGCGGTTTATTCTGTTGCTTGCTTATTAGGATTTGATTCGCTTGAAGTATTAGAAAAAATGAGCGGTTTAAAACCTGCGGAAGGACGATTTGAATCCTTAGCAAATCCTCAGGATATTGTTGCAATTGTGGATTATGCACACACGCCAGATGCACTAAAAAACGTATTGGAGACCATTCACGATATTCGTACTGGCACCGAACGTGTTATTACGGTAGTTGGATGTGGTGGAAACAGAGATGCCGAAAAGCGACCAATAATGGCTTTAATTGCTTATGAAATGAGCGAAATCACAATTCTCACTTCCGACAATCCAAGATTTGAGGAACCCTTGGATATTTTAGAACAAATGAAAAAAGGTATTCCCTCCTATTCTAACAAAAAAGTTTTAGTTATTGAAAACCGACACGAAGCAATTAAAACAGCTTGCTTGATTGCAAATAAAGGCGACATTGTTTTAGTTGCAGGAAAAGGTCATGAAAAATATCAAGAAATAAAAGGAGTGAAAACTCACTTTGACGATAAAGAAGAATTATTAAACGCATTAACAATTTAAAAAAAGATTATGCTGTATTACTTATTTGAATGGATGGATAAAACGTTGCACATACCTGGAACAGGTGTTTTTCAATACATTTCGTTTCGTGCGGCAGCAGCAATTATTACTTCGTTGATAATTACATTAATTATTGGTAGAAGCATAATTGGCTACCTTCGAAAAAAACAAGTCGGCGAATCCATTCGCGATTTAGGTTTAGTTGGACAAATGCAAAAAAAAGGCACTCCAACCATGGGTGGAATTATTATAATAGCAGCTATTTTAATTCCCGTTTTGCTTTTTGCAAAACTCGATAATATCTATATTTTATTGATGATTTTTACCACCATCTGGCTAGGAGTTCTAGGTTTTATCGATGACTACATTAAAGTATTTAAAAAAGACAAAAAAGGACTCTCTGGAAAATTTAAAATAATTGGTCAGATATTTTTAGGAGCTATAGTTGGAGCCGTAATGTTCTTTCATCCCGATGTAGTAATAAAAGAAAAGGTAAAAGACCAAAAGTATGTTCAAGCCGAAAACATGTTTAAGGCTGAGAGTTACAAGACAGCACCATCCATTTATTCACCAAAATCGGTAAAATCAACAAAAACCACTATCCCATTTTTTAAAAACAATGAGTTAAATTATTCCGATCCTTTGAAGTTTTTAGGAGATGGATACGAAAATTGGGGTTTTCTAATTTTTATTCCAATCGTAATTTTTATAATTACGGCGGTGTCAAATGGCGCCAATTTAACCGATGGCATAGATGGGTTAGCAACCGGGACATCGGCAATAATTGGAGCAACTCTTGGAATTTTAGCCTATGTGTCGGGCAATATTGTGTTTGCTAACTACTTAAACATCATGTACATACCATTTACAGGAGAATTGGCAATTTTTATAAGTGCATTTGTGGGTGCCTGCATCGGATTTTTATGGTATAATACCTTCCCTGCTCAAATATTTATGGGCGACACAGGCAGTTTAACCATTGGAGGAATAATAGCTGTTTTTGCAATTATTATACGAAAAGAATTATTAATACCTATTTTATGTGGAGTGTTTTTCGCTCAAATATTATCGGTAATGATTCAAGTTAGTTGGTTTAAATATACTCGAATTAAATATGGCGAAGGAAGAAGGATTTTTCTGATGTCGCCACTTCATCATCACTACCAAAAAAAAGGATACCATGAATCGAAAATTGTAATGCGATTTTTAATCATTGGTATTTTACTAGCAATACTAACGGTTGTAACCTTAAAATTACGATAAGCAAATGCAAGCAAAAATTGCTGTACTTGGAGCAGGCGAAAGTGGAATTGGAGCAGCAATGTTGGCGAAAAATAAAGGGTTTGAGGTGTGGGTTTCGGATAAAGGATTAATAAAACAAAAATACAAAGACGTTCTTTTACATAATGATATTGCTTTCGAAGAAGGAAATCACGACGAAGTACGAATATTAAGTTCAAGTGAAATTATAAAAAGCCCGGGAATACCCGATACTGCCGTAATAATTGTAAAATGCTTGAATGCAAATATTCCAATAATTTCTGAAATTGAATTTGCTGCAAGGTACGCTACCGGAAAAAAAATATGCATTACAGGTAGCAACGGAAAAACTACAACTACTCTACTATTGGCTCATATACTCAAAAAAGACAATAAAAAAGTATTTGCAGGTGGTAATTTAGGATTCAGTTTCGCAAATGGAATTATAGACCAAAATTTCGACTATAATATTCTTGAAATCAGCAGCTTTCAACTCGACAACATGTACGAATTTAGAGCAGATATAGCGATTATAACCAATATTACTCCAGATCATCTGGATCGCTATAAATCGATAGAAAATTATATTCATTCAAAACTCCGAATCCTTCAAAATCAAACCGAAAACGATTGGTTGATTTATTACTATGATGACCCAATTCTTCGACAAGCAATAGAAAAACAAAATATAATGAGTCAATGCGTGCCCTATTCTCTAAAAACCAAGTTTGAAGGCAATGGAGCATGGATTGAAAACAATGAACTGGTAATACAAATTAATAAAAACATAAGCACAATGAGTATTGAAAAACTAGCACTTCAGGGCAAGCATTTTTTGCAAAATTCGATGGCAGCATCTATTGGAGCAAGATTGGTTGATGTAAGGAAAGAAAAAATCAGAGAAAGCTTGACTGAATTCGAAGGAGTAGAACATCGATTAGAGTATGTTACTACCGTTCGAGGAGTTGATTTTATAAACGACTCAAAAGCAACCAATGTAAATTCATCATGGTATGGTTTAGAAACCATGAATAAACCTGTGATTTGGATTGCCGGTGGAATTGACAAAGGAAACGACTATAGTTCGATAACAGAGCTGGCACGTCAAAAAGTTAAAATGTTAATTTGTTTAGGAAAAAACAATGCACAATTAACCAGAGCATTCAAAGGGGTTATACCCGAAATTTTTGAAACCGAATCGATGAACGAAGCAGTAACAAAAGCATATTATTCAGCTTTAAAAGGCGATGTTGTGCTATTGTCGCCTGCATGTGCCAGCTTCGACTTGTTTGAAAATTTTGAAGACAGAGGTTTAGCATTCAAAAAAGAAGTTGCAGAATTGTAAAAATGATAAAAATGAATCAGATTCTTTCAAAAATAAAAGGCGATAAGGTAATATGGGGGGTTGTTCTCATCCTCTCAATTATGTCTACTTTGGCGGTATATAGTTCAACTGGGGCTTTAGCATATCGAAAACAAGCAGGAAATACCGAATATTATTTGGTTCGGCATTTTGCCATAATGATTTTTGGATTAGGATTCATGTATTTCTGTCATTTACTTAAATATACCTTTTATGCTAAATTTGCAAAATTACTTATCATTATAACATTACCCTTGCTCGTTTTTACACTTTTTTCAGGTTCGGAAATTAACGAAGCTACTCGCTGGATGGTAATACCTATAATTAATTTAACCTTTCAAACCTCCGATTTTGCAAAACTTGCAACCGTTGTTTTTTTGGCATACTACTTAACAAAAAACCAAGAAACCATTAAAGACTTTAAAACTGGTTTTCTAAAGGCATTTTATTGGATAATTCCAGTTTGCGGACTTATTTTACCAGCAAACTTTTCAACTGCTGCACTGCTGTTTATAACATGTATGGTAATGATGTTTGTTGGAAGAGCAAAATTTACAGATTTAATGAAAATAGTTGGACTGGTTATAGTGATGTTTGTATTTTTTGTGGTAGTGGTTATGAACAGTTCCGATCAGGGTAGAGTTGGTACTTGGAAAAAACGTATCGACACCTTTAGAGGAATTGAAAAAAACACAGAACAAGGCATAGAAAATAGTTCAAATTTTCAGTCCGAACAGGCAAAAATTGCAATTGCTAGTGGATATCCACTTGGAAAAGGACCAGGTAACAGCACTCAACGAAACTTTTTACCTCACCCTTACTCCGACTTCATTTTTGCAATAATTGTTGAAGAATACGGTTTTATTGGAGGAATAATTATCGTTTTAATGTATATGATTTTACTCTTTCGAGGAGTTAATATTGCGGTAAAAAGCCCTGGTTCATTTGGCGCATTTTTATCCGTGGGATTAAGTTTCATTATTGTAATGCAAGCTATGGTTAACATGGCAGTTGCTGTAAATCTTATCCCCGTAACGGGTCAACCATTGCCTTTGGTGAGTATGGGAGGTACTTCATTGTGGTTTACGAGTATCTCATTTGGAATTTTATTGAGTATAAGCAAGGAAGTTGAAAATGAAGACACAGAGGCAATTAAAGAACCAACTAAAGCTAAAAATGTAATATCAAATATAAACAAAAACATTAAAGAAGATGAGTCGATTTCTGATTAGTGGAGGTGGCACTGGTGGGCATATCTTTCCAGCTATTGCAATTGCTAATGCAATTCGAAACCGTGAAGAAGATGCCGAAATACTCTTTGTAGGTGCAAAAGGACGTATGGAAATGTCCCGAGTGCCAAAAGCAGGTTATGAAATTATTGGATTAAATGTAGCAGGATTTCAACGGAAAGCCAGCCTTGTAAACATTTTTAAAAACATTGCATTTCCTTTCCGTTTAATTGGAAGTTTGGTTCATGCATTTATGATTGTAAAAAAATTTAAACCCGATGTAGTAATTGGCGTTGGAGGTTTTGCTAGTGGACCAACCCTAAAAATGGCAGCTTTATTAAAAATACCAACATTAATTCAAGAACAAAATTCGTTTCCTGGAGTAACAAACCGGATGCTTGCTAAAAAAGTGGACAAAATTTGCGTAGCGTATAAAGAAGTGGATAAATACTTTCCATCCGAAAAAATTGTGGTAACCGGAAATCCAATTCGTAGCGACATTTGTTTAATAAACAAAAAGCAAGACGAAGCTTACGAGTTTTTTAAACTCGACCCCAACAAAAAAACCATCGCAGTTATTGGTGGAAGTCTTGGCTCAAAAACAATGAATGTAAGCATCGAAGCTTCCATCCTAAAAATTAAAGAAGAACAACTGCAATTAGTTTGGCAAACTGGCGAAAAATATTTCACGCATTTCTTTGAAGCTGATCAAAGTATATTAAATGGAACAATTAAAATAATGCCTTTTGTGGATAGAATGGATTATTTATATAGCATTGCTGATTTAATCGTATCGCGGGCAGGAGCAATTTCAATTTCGGAGCTTTCATGTTTGGGAAAACCCTGTATATTAATACCATCGCCAAACGTTTCGGGCGATCATCAAACAAAAAATGCGATGGTTTTATCCGATAAAAATGCAACTATTATGATATCCGATAAAGATGCCATAAAAGAACTTGGAGATACCATTATTGAAACCATTAACGACGACAAAAAAATGTCGGAATTATCCGAAAACATTCGCCAATTTGGTTATCCAAATGCACTTGAAAACATTGTAAACGAAGTTTATTCACTAAAAAAAGAATCAAAATAAATGCTTTTAGAACAGATAAAATCGGTTTATTTATTGGGAATTGGAGGCATTGGAATGAGTGCTCTTGCCAGATATTTTCATGGTAATGGAGTTACGGTTTCGGGCTACGACTTAACTCCATCCGAAATAACCGACAAACTTATCTGTATCGGAATAAATATTCATTTCACAGACGATGTAAAACTCATTCCAAACAATATCGATTTAGTTATTTATACCCCAGCTATTCCAAAATCTCATAGTGAATTCAACTATTTTATTGAACATAAAATAAAAATGCTCAAACGCTCCGAAGTTTTAGGTTTAATAACCAATGGACATAAAACTATTGCCATTTCGGGCACTCATGGAAAAACTACTACTACATCGCTTTGCTCGCATTTATTTCAACAATTTGGCAATAAAATAAATGCATTTATTGGTGGAATTGCTTTAAACTTTCAATCTAATTATGTGTTTGATAAGGACGCAGATACTTTTATTGTAGAAGCAGATGAGTTTGATCGCTCTTTTTTAACCCTGCACCCCGATATAACAATAGCTACTTCGATAGAAGCAGATCATTTGGATATTTATGGTTCGTCCGATGAACTGAAAAAAACATTTATAAAATTTTTTGAGCAGATTAAACCTGGAGGCTTTTTAATTCATCATAAAAGCCTTGAAATTCCTGAAATTAAAAATGTAACAGCAATAAGTTATCATATTTCAGATAATACAGCAGATGTTTTTGCTCAAAATATTCGAATTGAAAACGGATTTTATGTTTTTGACTTGAATTTCAATAATAAAATATTTAAAGATTTGCACTTTGGCACTCCAGGACTTCATAATTTAGAAAACGCAATTGCCGCTTGCACCTCATTATTAATTACAAACGATGTCGATTCGATTAAACTTGGAGAAGTATTAAATTCATTTAAAGGAGTTCACCGTCGTTTTGAAACCGTTTTTCAAAATAATGAAATACTTTTAATGGACGATTACGCACATCATCCAACCGAAATTTCAACTTGTTTAAATTCGCTTAAAAAACTATATCCAACCAAAAAAATAACTGCCATTTTTCAACCACACTTATTCAGTCGAACTCGCGATTTTGCAGATGATTTTGCTCAAAGTTTAGCACTTGCCGACAATCTTATTTTGCTCAATATTTATCCTGCTCGAGAATTACCATTAGCAGGAATTACCTCCACGTGGTTATTAAATAAAATTTCAATGAAAAACAAAGTGTGTGTTGAAAACGAAAATTTAATACACGAATTAAGTCGTTCGAAGCATGAAATAATTGTGATGATGGGTGCTGGTAACATTGACCGAATGGTGAATGGAGTTAAAAAATATTTTGAAATGAAAAATCCATCATGAAAAAGAAAATTATCATCCTATCGCTCATTTTTCTATTAATTATTGTCGGGGTTACCTTAACAATAATAATTCATGGCAACCAAATTTGTAAAGGAGCGTCTGTGAGCATTAATTACGAAAACGCCAGCCCATTTATTACCGAAAGTGATATTTTATCCATTGTGGATAAACTCTACCCCGAAATAAAAACCATTAAATCATCCGATGTAAATATCGAGCTTATAGAATCTTCCGTAAAATTAAATCCATTTGTCGAAAAAGTTGAAGTATCCTTAGATTTGAATGGGAAAATCAACATTCAAGTAAAACAAAAAAAACCATTGGTACGCGTATTTAATTTAAAAGGCGAGTCATATTATATAACTTACGACAAAAGATTAATGCCAATATCAAAGTTTGGGAACGAACGCGTGGTTGTTGCTTCGGGCGAAATAAAGCAAAAATATAACGATTCTGTTATTTTAAAAGACTACATTTCAACCGATAACACTATCGATAATTACGTTTTATATAAAATATGGAAAACAGCAATGTTCGTGAATGAAAATTCGTTTTTGAAGGCATTGATAGATCAAATTTATATAAATTTTGATAATGAAATAGAAATGATACCTAGAGTTGGAGACCAGTTAATAATTTTAGGAGACATTGATAACTTAGATACAAAATTTGAAAACCTAGAGGCAGTTTACAGTCAAGGATTTCAAAAAGTAGGCTGGGATAAATATAGCATAATAAATTTAAAATTTAAAAATCAAGTAGTTTGTACTAGAAAACAGCAATAATATGGAAAATAACGAAATCATTGTAGGCTTAGATATTGGCACAACAAAAATTGCAGTCTTAGTTGGTCGTAAAGATCGAAATGGGAAATTAGAGATTATCGGATCAGGTAAAACCGAATCGACAGGAGTATCACGAGGACAAATTTCCAATATTGGTGAAGCGGTTATGTCGATTCAAACAGCAATTAGGGAAGCTGAAATTAAATCGGGAGTTGAAATTGGCTCTGTAGTTGTTGGTATTGCTGGTCAGCACATAAAAAGCCTCCAACATCGAGGTACAATATTGCGTACAAACACAGAAAATGAAATTTCGAAAGAAGATGTAAATCAACTGATTTCTAATATGCACAAATTGGTTGTTAAACCTGGCGAACAAATAATTAGCGTTATTCCGCAAGAATTTATTATTGACCGCGATAACATTACAACCAATCCTATTGGTATGACAGGTGTGGAATTGGGTGCAAACTTTCACATCATAACAGGCAATGTTGGAGCTATTCAAAATATTTTACGTTGTGTAAAAAAAGTAAATTGCGAGGTTGATCAAATTTTACTAGAGCCTTTAGCATCGGCAAGCTGTGTTTTAAGCGACGAAGAAAAGGAAGCTGGAGTTGCTTTAGTGGACATTGGCGGAGGCACAAGCGATATTGCCATATTCCACGATAAAATTGTCCGTCACACCGCAGTTATTCCATTAGGTGGAAATGTTGTTACCGACGATATTAAAGAAGGTTGTTCCATTATTAGAAGTCAAGCCGAGGCATTAAAAGTTCGTTATGGCTCTTGTTTAAGCGAACAAAATCGGGACGACGAAATTGTTGCCATCCCAGGATTAAAAGGACGTTCCCCAAAAGAAATTTCGTTGCGAAGCTTAGCAGGAATTATTCAAGCTCGAGTAGAAGAAATTATTGAACAAGTTTATTACGAAATAAAAAATAGTGGACTGGAACGAAAATTAATAGCAGGAATAGTATTAACTGGAGGTGGTTCTCAAATGAGACACATAAAAGAACTTACCGAGTTTATTACCGGAATGGATGTTCGAATAGGAGTACCAAGCGAGCATTTGTCAGACAAAGTACCTGCCGACATGCTAACTCCAATTTATTCAACAGGAATTGGATTAGTTTTGGAAGGATTTAAAGATAAATTATCCTCAACCGAAGTAGAAGATGACCCAAAAGGACAAAAAAACGACAAAAAAAGCAAAAAACCAAAAGCTCCAAGAATTCCCTCGGATTTTAATGGTGGTAAAATTGCCGATTTGTTTAAAAAACTCTTCTCGGGAGATGAGGGAATTCAATAAAATACAATACTAACAGTATTTTGTTGATAAAAAATATCCACTAAATACTTGTTAATTCATTGATTATTTATAATTTTATAAAAAATTGTAGTATGCCACATAATATATTTGATGATATGAGCCAAGATTTTAGCCAAAACGATGCTATCTTAAACTTTGAACTACCTAAAAATCAATCTTCTATAATAAAAGTTATAGGTGTAGGAGGCGGAGGTTGTAATGCTGTAAAACATATGTACGAACAAGGCATAAAAGGCGTTGATTTCATTGTTTGCAATACCGATGCTCAATCTTTAGATATTAATCCTGTTCCTAACAAAATACAAATCGGATTAAAAGGTTTGGGAGCAGGTTCAGTTCCTGCTGTTGGACGTGAATCGGCTTTAGAAAATATCGACAAACTAAAAAGTGCTATTGAACACAATACCGAAATGGTATTTATTACCGCTGGAATGGGTGGTGGAACAGGAACTGGAGCAGCTCCAGTTATTGCTCAAATAGCAAACGAAATGGGAATTTTAACCGTTGGCATTGTTACCATACCTTTCGGTTTCGAAGGTCGAAAACGTCGCCAATATGCCGAAGAAGGAATTAAAGAACTTAAAGATAGTGTGGATGCACTTTTGATAATCTGCAACGACAAATTACGCGAATTATATGGCAACTTAAAAATGACCGAAGCTTTCGGAAAAGCGGATGATATTTTAACAACTGCTGCAAAAAGTATAGCCGAATTAATTACTTGCGTTGGCGGTATCAACGTTGACCTTGAAGACGTGAAAACAGTTATGAAAGGTAGTGGCGTTGCAATCATGGGTTCGGGTATTGCCGAAGGCGAAAACAGAGCCATGAATGCTGTTCATACTGCATTAAACTCTCCACTTCTTAACGACAACAACATTACTGGTGCAAAAGATATTCTTTTATATATCTCGTTTGGCGAAGATGAAATAACGATGGACGAAGTAATGGAAATTTCAGATTACGTTATTGCCGAAGCTGGTATCGACGTAAATGTTATTTGGGGATATGGGCAAGATGAAACTTTAGGCAAAAACATTTCTGTAACCCTAATTGCCACAGGGTTTGAGTCGGCTGGCAACGATCAAATTAGTGCACCGAAAATTCATAACCTTGAAAAAACCCCACAAAACAATACTAAAGTTGTTGCTGAAACTGATTTAGTTAATTTTACAGTAAGCTCTCAAACTTCACAAGAAGCATCTAAAACAGTTCAAGAAAAACCAGCTCCAACAATTCATAATTTATTTAACGACGGAGAAAAATCAAGTTTTACAGTAACGGATATTGCTCCAACAGCTTCCGAAACAATGGAAGTAAAACAAGTTTCTTCTTTCAATCGCCAAAATCAAGAAACTCCTAAAGAAGATTCTTTTCAAAACAATCAAACTACAATGAATGATGTGGAACGTTTGTCCGAAATGAGAAAAACAAATTCTCAAATCAAAACAAACGAAGGACTAGGTGTTATTGAAACAATACCAGCATACAAAAGAAAAAGCTTTTTGATGAGCGATACAAATCCAACTTACGAAAACGAAAATCCTGAATTTTTAATGGAAATTAAACAGGATAATGAAGTTGAAATTAAACGCCAAAATCCTTTTTTGCACGACAACGTTGATTAAGCGATGAAATATACCGAGTTCATAAACAACGACATCAAAGTAGCCATGTTGGCTCGTGATAAAACAAAACTCGAAGCTCTAAGAGCTGTTAAAACTGCTTTCACAATTGCTTCTTCGGGCAAAGCTCAAGTCGAAAACTTATCCGATGAAGAAGAGTTGCAAATCATTCAAAAATTGATAAAACAACGCAACGATTCGGCTCAAATTTATAAAGAACAAAATCGTCCCGATTTACTTGAACAAGAAGTTGCACAATCGGCAATTATTGGTCAATATCTGCCACCTCAAATGGATATTGCTGAAATTGAATCTACCATTGGCGAAATAATTAAACAAACCAATGCAAATGGCATTAAGGATATGGGAAAAGTAATGGGAATTGCCTCCAAACAACTTCAAGGTAAAACCGACAATAAAACCATCTCTGAAGTGGTAAAAAAGCTACTTTCATAAATAATTCAAATATTTAATCTCCTTCGGGAGATTTTTTTTTAGAATTACTTCTCATATAATAATTGATGTAATTGTTTTTTTACCTGAGTTCAAATAATGATTAGGTAGTGTTCGGAAAAGAATGTATTTCAAATCCTGACTTCGACAATGCGTCACCCTGATTGAAATAATAATTACCTATTTTCTGATACTTTTTTCCTTGTTTAATCAAAATTAATCAAGCAGGAAAATCAAAAAATAAAACTGCTTGATTTAGTTTGATTTAACTCCGATTTAGTGGTTGTTTAAATTTGTTGTGACAAATTTATTTACAACCATTTAATCGTTTCAGCGATGATAATCGCTAATTTTGGTCCAAAAAAAAGCTAGACAAAACTAATGCTTCCACCCCGCCCTGCTAAAACAAAAGAAATTCAGGAAAAGTAGTCAAACCAAAAACTCTTACGCAATAGCCAAAATCGAGTTTTTGTTTGAGACGCAAGCACCTTTTCCGAATTTCTAATTGTTTTAGCATTCACGCCAACGTCTTGCCGCTCCGCCGCAGCGGATTGCCCTTGCCACCACACGATTTTTGAAGTTTTATTTTTTTTTAGAAGTTTTAGTTTTTATAAGGTATTATCTGTTTGATTACGCTATTGCGGTGAAAAAAATATAGTTTAAAAATTTGGTTTTTAGTTTTTCAAATTACAACGACGCCGTAGGTGTCGAATATTAATAGCCCCGAATGAAATGCGGGGTTATTATGTTTAATTGAAAAATGATTTTGGCGAATTTTATGACAAAATCCAATCTTATAGAAACAAATCTTTCGTAAATCTTGAGTGAGATTATACCCCGAGTCACCAAAAAAAGGAGTCATACATTCGTATACACCTCGTTTTGAAATTGTTATAGAAATGATCAAAAAAAATGTTGAAGTCAGGAAAGAATATATTTCAACTCTAAGAAGCAGAATGTCTGTATTATAAAATGATATTTTTGATAAAAAAAATCGGGCAAAAAACATTGTTTTTTGCCCGATTTAGAAAACTAACATTAATATCTGAAAAACGAAGTTGGCGTTTTTCTTGCAAACACAAAACTACATCTTCATTACTTTTTGAGTATAACGTCGTTTATTATAAAAAACATGCACTAAATATGCACCCGAATTCCACGATGAAGTTTGTATTTGGATGGGATTATTTGGGTTTATCTCAATGCTTTGTTCCATAATCTTTCTACCAATAAAATCGGTAACTATTATTACGATATCTCCTTTTATATTTTCCGAAAGAGTTAGTGTTAACATATCTTGAACTGGATTCGGTTTAACAAACATTATCGCATCTGCATTAAACTCTTCCACTCCAGTACAATTAACTACCGTAATGGGCTGAGTTGTTGCCGAATCGCAACCATTTAAAGAATATGTGTAACGTATTGTATAGGTTCCAAGTCCTATGGCTGGATTAAACCAAGTACCACTAACTCCAGGTCCAGAATAGCTTCCTGTTCCTCCAGAAGGATTGCCCGAGCCTCCACTTAATTGAAAAGCGGTTGTTTGAAGACAAACTGTATCAAATGGCAAGTTAAGTGAAGCAACAGGATACTCGTTTACAGTAACGGTAACACTATCGCTTTTTGTACATCCGTTTAAGCCAGTAACCGTTACAACATATATAGTTGTTACTGTTGGACCAACCAAAATAGAATTGCTTTCTTCTTGGGTATTCCATACAAACGAATCACCTCCACTTGCAACTAGCGTTAAATGATTTCCTTTGCAAATCGAAGTATTGTTTCCGGCAAAAGCATTTGGCAGTGGTTTCACAACTAGTGTGTCTGAACTTGTATAAGTACATTGATGTTCATCGGTAAAAGAATAAGTAATAATGTGCGTGTTTACTCCTGCTGTTTGAGGATTAAACGTTGTTCCCGAAACTCCAATTCCACTATAAGTTCCACCCACAGGCGTGCCTTGCGTTAAATTGACAGAAGCACTGTTTAAACACAAATCTGATAATCCTGTAAGACTTACTGTTGTTAGTGGGTTTACAACAATGGTATCGCTTGCATAATTTGTACATCCATTGGATGTAACCGTATAATTAATAATATGTTGACCAATTCCAGCAGTTTGTGGATAAAATCTATTTACCGAAACTCCTGTGCCCGAAAAAGATCCACCCGAAGGACTATGACCCGTTAAAATAATGTATGAACCATTTGGACACAAGGATGTACTTGCAAGTGGTAATTCAAATGAAACAGTAGGTAATGCCTGAAAAACTACATGAACAGAATCCGTAGCTGTCATTCCAACATTATTAGTTGCTACAACTTTGTAGTAGCCACTTTGTGTAACATCTATTGTTTGAGTAGTTCCAATAATGATACTTGGATTGCTTGTATTTCTCCATTCATAGTTGTAATAAGTTGCACCATTTACGATAATATTTTGAGTATCTCCTAAGCATGTTGTAACCAATGTATCTCCTAAAATATTTATTTGAGGTAGCCCATCAATTATTATTTCGTCCAAAATAATCTTGCTGTTGTTTGTATTTGAAACCATATTAAATTTTAAAATAATATTTTGATTTACAAAAGCACTCAATGCAACTGGAACTGTTGTAGTTGCCGGACTTGGCGAATGGTTGCTGGTTTTAATAACATGAAATGGAACAAATGTACTTCCACAATCCGTCGAAGCCAATACTACAATTGAATCGTTTGCACCCATTGGTATAGCAGTTCCATCATTTTGTGTAAATGAATAATCAAAAAACAATTGATGGCTGGCAGTAATAGTACCTATTCTTCTGGATGTTGTTATATTACCCGTAGTATTTTCAGTTGTAAATGTCTTAAACATTTTTTTATTCACTGCATCATAACTGGCGTTTGTATTAAAATTATTAAGATAGCTTGTGTTTGCAAATCCTTCATAAAAAGGCACAGGCAAAGCAGCAATTGTTCTAACACTATCAATTAATATATTGTTGATATTATACCCTAAAGTCGCAACAGTGTCGTTTAGAACTAATGATCGAATCAAAAAAGTATATTTTCCAGCCACAGTAGTATTTATTGTCTGACTAAACGTAAAAACAACTTCTTGTCCTGGCACTATCAACTGGCGAATGGTATCATTATACGTTACAAACGGAGGATTATATGGTCTGGATATTTGAACAGATACAGGAACATTGTTCAAATAACCATCTCCTGTATTTTTATATAAAGCTCTAATAGTGTCGGTTAAAAGCCCACATGGAGTATTAACTGGCAATATTTTATATATTACGCCCATGTCCCATAAATCTCCATTACGAACTTCAATATTATCAATTTGTGAAATAAAATTACCTGTTGCCGTTTTCGACTCAATTTTAATCATTATTTTATTCCCAACATATGCATTTAATGGAATTGCCATATGATAAAAATCAGATGAATTTATATGATTTGTTAGGTTTATGGATTTAATCCTAACAAAAGAATTTCCACAATCTGAACTTAGAAAAACATTTAAACTGTCGCCACTTAAAATGCTGTAATTATCAAAAGTTGTGGGCTGTATTAACCTATAATCAAAAATTAAATGATTGTGAAATTTCAAAGTATCAATAGTATTAAGGATAGAAAAACTAGCCAAAGTATCCACTGAATTTAGCGAAGCTGAAAGCATACGACTAATATTGCCTTGCGTTGCAACTTCGGCAAACGAAAATCCATTTAATGTCCAAAATAAATCTTCGGCAACATTATTAAGAGAGTCAATAAATGGATTAGCGTGAATATCTGCAATAACAAAGCTATAATTTAAAGTATCATTATTTAAATTTGAATCCTCGCTGTAGGATGTAAATGCTTTAACATGATAAGTTCCAGGAGACGTTGTATTAATCGTTCCGATTGATTGTGTTAATTCGGCATTAGCGGCTATTGAAGTAATTTGATGTTCTATAAGCTGAGTACTGAGATTTGGAAAAGTAATCTTTGCATATACTGGAAAATTATTTACAACAGCTGGACTATGATTTTTAATTTTAACTGCAACATTACTATTCATCGAACCACAAGTAGAATTTAAAGGCGAAGTAACTTGCAATACTTCTAAATCATAAAAAGTTTCCGCTTTAATTAAAACATTGTCAATTCTATTATTTCCAGTAATTGAGGTTGCTCCACTAATAGTAAGCTTTAAATACACGGTTGCTGCATTATTTATTTCTGTTATTGCAGAAAGAAGCAATGTGTCGGTTTCAAAAGTAGTTTCGGTTCGGGCTGTATTATCGCCAAAATTTGTAAAACTTGTTCCATCAACACTCCATGCCCATTGGTGAGAATTAAATCCTTCCGTTGTTCCACGTGTCGAAAAAGTGAAAATAGCATTTTGATAACCTGTCATTGAAAATTTAAAAATTACACTTTGTCCATTTGCACTTTGGTTTGCAATAGTTAATGCATTTCCAGCAATTGGTGTAGTTCGGGGGTCGTTAAGAGTGGTTCCAGCAAATGCTGTCCATTCAGGATCCACAACTGAACATGTAAAATCCGAAGATCCATTTGTTCCATTTGCATAAATATTTGCTACACCCGAAGCAATGCCATAGTTTGATGGAATTATTTTTAACGTTTGATCCGCAACTTGTAAATCATCAAAGGTCCAACCATAAATTACTTGATTTTGAGCATTTATCGATTGTATAAAAAACAAACTTGAAATCAAAAATAAGCCATAAATTTTTTTCATAATAGTTAATATTTGTTTAATAATCTAATTGTTGCAAATTTAAAATTTTTTTTCAAACAATCTAATTTGTTTAGGATAAAAATTATTTTGGGATTTTGCAAAAAGATTGTATGAATAAGTAATTTGTTCGTTCGATGTGTATAATATATATTGTAATAAATTTGAAATACGCAGTAATAAAAAAAAGCCCGAGAACAGGCTTTAGTAGTATTTATCTATTATTCCAACATCAAGGTTGAGCTGTAATAAACACGCTTTTGTGAACCGTTTGACCAGGTACTAGACGAACAGCACCTGTGCCCTTTATTAGGCTAATTATTAATGGGTCGGTACTGGTGTCTTTCTGAGCAAAAATATCTAAAATAGCTTCGTGTTTAAATGTTGTGGTAAATTGTCCTGCAGAATTAGTAAATCCAAATTCTTCAACATCATATTTTTTCACCATTACACTACACTGAGGAACAATAATATTTGTATCGCTAAGGTATTTTACAGTTACAACTAACTTACATTCTGTGTCTTTTTTGCAACCGCTTGCAATCATTAGTAAAGCGGTAACTGTCAGACCTAAAGCAACAAGAATGATTGTTTTTTTCATAATTTAAGTTTTATTAAAACATTTATTATACTATCAGACGATATTAATGGTTACAACATTGGGTATTTTTTTGTAGTATTGCAAATTAAAATCGAAATTAATTACAGAGCAAATATAAATAAAATTTTGAATAGTATGAGAAAAAAAAATTATTTGACATTTATAATGTTATTTTTTATTTCTTTTGGTCTATTTTCACAGACATCAAACAACACACAAAAAGAGGTTTCTATATTAATAAGTACCTCAAAAGGTGATATTAAAATAAAATTGTACAACGAAACCCCACAACATCGAGATAATTTTATTAAATTAGTTAAAGAAAACTATTTTGACGGAATATTATTTCACAGAGTTATAAAAGGATTTATGGTTCAAACAGGCGATCCTGACTCAAAAACCGCTGCTTCTGGTGCGATTTTAGGAAATGGTGGACCAAATTACACAATTCCAGCCGAGATTGTTCCAAAATATATTCATAAAAAAGGGGCTTTAGCTGCTGCTCGTACTGGCGACAATGTAAATCCAAAACGCGAATCAAGTGGATCTCAATTTTATATTGTACAAGGTAAAAAATTCACCGATGAAGAACTTGACAGGTATGAGTCGCAAATGAAGATGAAATTCACTAAAGAACAAAGGAGTGTATATAAAACATTAGGAGGCACACCTCATTTAGATGGTTCTTATACAATTTTCGGAGAAGTTATTTCGGGACTAGATGTAGTTGATAAAATTTCTGAAGTGAAATGCGACAATAACAATCGTCCTATTGAAGACATAAAAATTATCTCCGTTACAATCATAAAATAATAATTTAGGTTCCAAATGAACGAACAAATACAAAAATTATTTAAGCAAATTCAAGAATTTACACCAAGCAACAAAGCCGACATTGAGGCATTTAGAATTCAATTTTTAAGCAAAAAAGGTGAAATTACTGCTCTTTTTGCTGGCATAAAAGATATTCCAGCCGAATCGAGAAAAGATTTTGGACTTTGGATAAATAAGTTAAAAGATGAAGCTCAATCAAAAATTGACCAATATACTGAAAAATTCGAAAACGAATTATTCGATAATGTGTCGGAAATTGATTGTACATTGCCAACAAATTTTGTTCATTCTGGAGGACGACACCCTCTTTCGATAGTTACGAATAAAATTTATAAAATATTTGAACGAATAGGTTTTACTGTTTCGCACGGTCCCGAAATTGAAGATGATTGGCATAATTTTACCGCATTAAATTTCCCAAAAGACCACCCTGCTCGCGATATGCAAGATACTTTTTTTGTCGAAAAAGACCCCGACATTGCCCTTCGCACACACACTTCGTCTATTCAAGTTCGAATTATGGAAACTACAAAACCTCCAATCCGTACAATTTGTGCTGGTAGAGTTTTTCGTAACGAATCGATTACTGCTCGTGCTCATTGTATTTTTCACCAAGTAGAAGGTTTATACATCGATAAAAATGTTTCGTTTGCCGATTTAAAACAAACATTATATTATTTTGCCAAGGAATTATTTGGCGAAAAAACTCAAGTACGCCTTCGCCCTTCCTATTTTCCTTTTACCGAACCTTCCGCCGAAATGGACATAAGTTGCGATATCTGCGGTGGCAAAGGTTGTAACCTTTGTAAATATTCGGGTTGGGTCGAAATTTTAGGCTGCGGAATGGTGGATCCTAATGTTCTGGAAAATTGCGGAATTGATAGCAAAATATATTCAGGATTTGCATTTGGTCTTGGCATCGAACGAATTACTCAACAATTATATAAAACAAAAGATATTCGCATGTTTTTTGAAAATGACATCAGATTTTTATCACAATTTAATTCATTTATTTCATAAAAA
Source organism: Bacteroidales bacterium (assembly GCA_038210985.1). GTDB lineage: Bacteria > Bacteroidota > Bacteroidia > Bacteroidales > WCHB1-69 > JAQUGA01. Next base: position 64,409 of record JBBQWB010000001.1, on the reverse strand, counting down.
AAACTATTATGAAGAATTACAAACTACTTAATAATACTCTTGGATGGTTGGTCTTTATTTTTGCTTCGGCTGTTTACATTATGACTGCTGAGCCTACTGCAAGTTTTTGGGATTGTGGCGAATACATTGCTACTGCCTATAAACTTCAAGTTGGTCACCCACCAGGTGCTCCTACTTTCCAGTTAATTGGCAAAATGTTTTCCTTGCTAGCTGGTAATGATGTTACCAAAGTTGCTTGGTATGTTAATGTTATGTCTGCTCTATTTTCGGGAATGACAATTGCGTTAATGTTTTGGTCGTTAACTATGCTGATTGAAAAATTAGCCCTTTTAAAAGACAAAGTTCTTAGTACTCATAAAACAATTGCAATTCTAGGCAGTGCTTTAGTTGGTTCGTTAGCTTATACTTTTTCGGACACTTTTTGGTTTTCGGCGGTCGAAGGTGAAGTTTATGCAATGTCATCATTCTTTACGGCTTTAGTTTTTTGGATGATTCTTAAGTGGGAACAAGTTGGCGATGAAAAAGACTCCTTGAGGTGGCTAGTCCTTATTGCATATATGATTGGGCTTTCAATTGGTGTCCACTTACTAAATCTTCTTACTGTTCCAGCTATTGTTTTTGTATATTATTTCAAAAACCATACTCCTACATGGAAAGGTGGAATTTTGGCTTTCTTATTAAGTATTGTAATTCTTGCTGGAATCCTGTTTGGAATTATTCCTTGGATTGTTAAACTTTCGGGTTTCTTTGAAATAACCTTTGTAAACACATTAGGACTTCCATTTAACAGTGGTACTATATTCTATTTTTCGTTGATAATTGGTGGTATAATCTTCGGTTTATATTATACTAAAAAGAAATTACAACCAGTTTGGAATACAATTATCTTAGCGTTTTCATTTATTTTAATTGGATATTCAACCTTTGCTGTTCTTATCATTCGTTCAAATGCAAATACTCCAATTGATGAAAACAATCCCGAAGATGCAGTAGGATTGTTGGCATACTTAAATCGTGAGCAATATGGATCTACACCACTCTTTTCGGGTCAGTATTACAATGCTCAAGCAGTAGGTTTTGATGACGGAAATCCATTTTATGTAAAAGATAAAAAAACAGGAAAATATGTTGTTTCGGATGATAGAAAATCTTCGATTCCAAAATACGATCCTCGATATTGTACTATTTTCCCTCGAATGTGGAGCAACCAACAAAGCCAGCATGCAACATATTATAAAGATTGGGCTGGTATAAAAAACGATCCAAACAATCGTATAATCCCCACTATGGGGCAAAATCTCAAGTTTTTTAAAGATTATCAAATTGGGTACATGTACTTGAGATATTTTATGTGGAATTTTGCGGGTCGTCAAAATGATCAGCAAGGATACGGCGATATCTTAAACGGAAGCTGGATTAGTGGTATTGATTTTATTGATGAAATGAGAGTCGGCCCTCAAAAGAATATTCCAGATAGTTTGAAAAGTAAAGGTAGAAACACTTACTTTTTCTTACCACTCCTTTTGGGTTTAATCGGTCTGTTTTTTCATTACTATCGACATTCAAAAGATGCGGTGGTTGTTACCCTTTTATTTTTTATGACAGGACTTGCAATTACAGTATATCTGAATATGTACGCATATCAACCTCGTGAGCGAGATTATGCTTTCGCTGCCTCGTTTTATGCGTTTGCAATGTGGATTGGATTCGGCACTTATGCCATTTATGATTTGTTGAAAAAATATATTAACCCAACAGTAACCGCAATTTCGAGTGTAGTTCTTACACTAATTTTGGTTCCTGCATTAATGGCAAATCAAAATTGGGACGACCACAATCGCTCCAATCGTTATACCGTTTTGGCAATTGCTTCGAACTATCTTAATTCGTGTGAACCAAATGCAATTATTTTTACAAATGGCGATAACGACACATTCCCTTTGTGGTACGCACAAGAGGTTGAAGGCGTTAGAACCGATGTAAGAGTTTGTAATTTAAGCCTTTTAAATACCGATTGGTACATCGACCAAATGAAACGCAAAGCATACAATTCGGCTCCACTTCCAATGCAAATGACCAAAGATTTGTACAAACAAGGAACTCGCGACTACATGTATGTAATACCTCAAGGTGACAGCTACATGAATATTAAACTTGTCGTAAACGACATCTTAACCGATTCAAAACGAGTACGTTTTAGCAACCAAAAGGAAATGAATTTTATTCCTACCAATAAATTTATTTTACCTGTCGATTCGGCAAAAGTTATTAAAAATGGCACTGTTTCAGCAAATCAGGCAAACTTAATTGTAAAAAATATTGAATGGGAAATTTCCGATGGCATTCTGCAAAAAAACATGATTGCCATGATGGATATTTTGGCTAATTTTAACTGGGATAGACCTGTTTATTTTGCTGTAACTACTGGAAATGATGCATATTTTGGATTGGAAAAATATTTCCAACTCGAAGGATTGGCTTACCGATTAGTTCCAATTAAAAACGATGTCCCTGGCGAAGATTTGTCTTTAGGCAGAATAAACACCGATATTCTTTACAATAATGTAATGAATAAATTTACTTGGGGCGGATTAAACGATTCAAGAGTTTATTTAAGCGAAGACAATATTAGATTAACTATGACCATTCGAACTATTTTTGGAAGATTAGCTAATACCTTAGTTACCGAAAACAAAATGGATTCGGCATTAAAAGTTTTGGATAGAGCAGAAGAGACAATGCCTAACAATTTAGTACCATATAATTACTTTAATTTACCTTTTGCCGAAGCTTATTATCGAATTGGTACACCTGCTGCAATTGCTAAAGGACAAAAAATAATGGAAACTTTAATCAAAATTTGCGATACAGAGTTAACCTATTATTTTAAATTTAAAGGAAATTTTGCTTCAATGGTGGATCGTGAAATTCAACAAAACTTAGGAATCCTTCAACGTTTGTCTCAAATAGCCGAAACCTACAAAGCCGTTGCTATTAAAAAACAGGCAGATTCTATATTTGAGATGAGTTATTCGGAATGGAATCTAAACAAAGGTAAAACCAGATAAGTTTTTGATTTGAAACCTTTGCTTGCTGGCTCGTCTAAATATGCAAAATATTTTTTGCCAAACTATTTTATTTGGAAATTATCTCCAATTGATAATGCTATCTATTTAACTTTTGATGACGGTCCAACTCAGGAATTAACTCAAAAAATTCTGAATATTTTAACTGAAAAAAATATTAAAGCTAGCTTTTTTATTGTTGGTGAAAATATTATTAAACAACCTGAGTTATATCAACAAATAATAAATGCCGGACATGAAGTTGGCAATCACACATACAACCACTTAAAAGGCTGGGATTCATCCACTATTTCTTATTTAAAAAATGTACTCAAAGCTTCTAAGCTAATTAAAACAAAACTCTTTCGACCACCTTATGGAAAAACATCATTAGGTCAAGCAAATTGTTTAAAAAAAAGATTCAAGATAATTATGTGGTCGATTTTAACCTACGATTTTGACAAAAACGTTAGTCCCGAAGAGTGTTTATCGCTGAGTTTAGAAGTTAAACCTGGCAACATTGTAGTTTTTCATGATAATATTAAATCTCAAAAAAACTTACTTTATGCCTTGCCTCTATTTATCGATTTTTGTCAATCAAAAGGATATATCTTTAAAACAATAAGCGAAGGTTTGAATTAATAATAGGGGGCTTCTAAAAATTAGATTTTTTGAGGTGATTAAGATTTTTCGCAGTCCCGATTTAGATTTTGTAAGTTTTCAACGCTATTTTAGACACTAAGCATAAAGATGAAAGGCGTTGAAATTCAACAAAATATTAATCGGGATGAAGATTTCAAAATTGAAAAGCAACAATGAAAAAACAATTTTTAGAAGTCACCAATAATAAACAAAAGAGGCTTTAGAATACTAAAGCCTCTTTTGTTTATTATTGAAAAACTTTATTTTAAACTGCCATAAACATCTGTAGCAGTAACACTTAAAACAGGAAAACAACAGTTGTTTACCATTTCTCTTGCCTGAGCTCCTAACCAAATTCCAGAAACATCAGAGTTTTGTTCGGTCATTGTTACGATTAAGTTTGCATCAATTTCTTTTGCAAATTCTACGGTTGTTTGAGTAATATGATACGATTCGCGTTTATATATTTGATAACGAACATTTTTAGTTTTCAAATAACGTTCAACAGTATATAAGTATGCATCTATTAGTTGTCGTATTTCCTGATTTGGCGAAGTATAAAGTCCTAAAACATGAATTTTTGCTGCAAATAATTTTGCAAATTTTACTGCAATAGGTAATTTTTGTCTAGTTTCCTCGGATAAATCAATTGGAACTAAAATATCGGTTAAAGCTCTGCTAACTTTGGTTCGATTACGAATTGTTAATACTGGACAATTAACAGACATTACAGTTCTGTAAGCATTGTTACCTATAAAAAAATCTTCTTCGCCCGAAACACCATGTGCTCCAACAACAACTAAATCGGCTCCAGTTTCTTCAGCTTCATGAGCTAAAACAGAACACACTTTGCCTGAAATGATTTTTGTTATTATTTTTGTTCCTTTTGGCATTAAAGTTTTATGATCATCTGCAATTCTTTGAAGATTATCTTTTGCCAATTGTGTGTATTCATCCAAATTATCTGACATTAACCCTAATGACGTACCAGGAGTTTGTGCCCAAATTAGAGTAATATCACACTTTGCTTTATCTGCAATTGTTGTGGCATGCTTAAGAGCATTAATCGACGATTCGGAAAAATCAGTACCGACAATAATTCCTTTCATATTCGTATGGTTTTATGTTGTTTTATTATTAACCGTAAAAATACAATATTATTTTAAAATACAAATGTTTTTTTAGTCTTATTTAATTACAAAAAAAACATTCCTAAAATTATCACTTATTTGATTGAATATATATTAGTTTTAAAACCGATGTCGAGGTTTTTGATTCAACTTTTAAAAAATATATTCCATTCGATAATTTTGGCACAACTAAAGTTATTTCTTGTCGTGGTGGTTCAAAATTAAATTCACCTTTTGTAACGCAAACTCCTCGCGAATCAACTAATGAATAAGTGTGTTTTTCAGAAAACTGCGACTTTATAAACAATTTAATTTCATTTTCAAATGGATTTTGAGTTTTAATATCCGCAATATTTGATTTTGAATTACCAGCTATACCAGCATTTGTGTAATAAACCAAAAAATCTACGAGTACTGGTAAATGATCCGACATATTATATAATGCATTTGCCAATTCGGTTGGAATTGAATTATTTGTTGGTGAAACGATTGACCCATTAAATCTATTACCATCTTGCCCCAAAGCATGATACGTTGATGGAAGCACTTTTACGTTTTCAAACCCATTTAATACTTGAGACGACACCATTATATGATCAAACCTATCATCCATCCCTCCAGTCGAAAAACAATCGCCACCAGTATGCGTAGATTGAGTGTGCACATTTTTAAATTGACTGTTATTATTCCAATTGCCAGGAGTATTAATCGGATCGAAAAAACGTATTGCGGCATTTGGATAATTTAAAAGCAGTTGATAAAAAGATTCATTGGATGTATAAATATTAAAATCACCCGACAGAACGTAATTATCAGAAACACCCCAACTATTTAATTTTGACATCAACGATTGTATCATAGTATATCTAGCAGCAGTGTCTGTAGTTCCTGCTTTTAGGTGACACACAATCGACACAAAAAAAACAGTATCTCCTTGTTCTAAATCAGGGGTGTTAAAATAAAGTCGATAAATATTAAAATCACGATAGGAGGTCGGAACGGATGAACTCGATTTGAGGGTTAACTTGCGACTATCATAAAACATCATATTTGCAATGGTGCCACCCGATTGGCTTGTCAACTGCCCTGCTTTCCAATAATTTACCCCATTAACATTTAATACATTGTTGAGTATTCGGGTAACATGTGCTTGGGTAACGCCTATTTCATTAACGGTAATTATGTCGGGTTTAGCGTAGGGAATAATAATCTTTAAATTTGCATCTTTTAAATCTAAACTATTGTTTGCTGAAGTACATCCACCATAAGGATTTTGCAAATACTGCATTAAATTATAATGCATCATTTTTAAGGTATCTTGGGCACTAATAGATGAAATGAATAATAACCAAACGAAAATATTAATAACTATGTTTATCTTACTTGTTTTCATGATTTTAAAATATTCTCCAAAAATACTGACAATGTTCATTAAAATTGATTCTTTAGAAAAGATTAGAACTTAATTAACAATAAAAAGCATATCTATTTCACAAATTTACAAAAACTAAGTACTTTTGTCGGCATGATTGAAATCAAAAACTTATCCATTTCTTTTGAAAAACCTGTTATTGAAAACTTTTCGATGTTTGTAAATACAGGCGAAAAAATTGCCATTGCAGGTCCTTCTGGAATTGGAAAATCAACCATACTCCATTCAATTTTAGGTTTTGTTGAAATACAAAGTGGTGAAATTAAAATCAATAGTTTATTATTAAACTCTTCCAACATTCGTCAAATCCGAAAACAAATTAGCTGGTTACCCCAAGAAATTAGCATGCGATTTGAATATGTGGAAGATCTTTTTTATTATCCATTTAATTTTGCTCAAAACAAAAAACTGTATCCACAAAAAAGTGTTGTAGAAGACATTTTCAATAAATTAAAATTAGAGGACACTATTTTATATAAAAAAATCGATGAAATATCGGGTGGACAAAAGCAAAGGGTTGCGTTAGCTTCTCAATTGTTATTAAACAAGCCTATTCTTTTAATGGACGAACCATCGTCGGCTTTAGATGAAGAATCTCAATCGGCAGTTCTAAATTTAATTGATTCGCTGCCAATGGTAACTTTAATATCGGCTACTCATAACGCCAGTTGGATTAACAGAATGGATAGAACGATTCAAATACCAAAAATTAACCCTCCTTTATAATGAATGCTGCACAGGATATTTCATGGTTGGATTTAGCACTTGGATATATATTATTGATTATTCCAATATATGTATTAATGATTTTTCAAACTGGTTTAATAAAATCTACTCTTATTGCCGTTGCTCGAATGACGATTCAACTTTTGCTGGTAGGCTTATATTTAGAATATCTATTCGACCTAAATAATCCATTAGTTAATATAATATGGGTTATAATAATGTTGTTTATTGCCTCATTTACAATAATTAAGCGAAGTGAACTTAATCGAAAACTATTTATTATTCCAATACTTTCCTCTTTAATAATTAGTATTTTTTTTGTAGATATTTACTTTTTAGGAATCGTAATTGGAATTGATTACATATTAGAAGCACGATATTTAATACCAATTAGCGGAATGATGATTGGAAATTGTTTGTCCAACAATATCATTGCGCTAAATACATTTTATGACTTATTAACAAAAGAGCAACTTCTTTATAAATATTCGATAGCAAATGGAGCAACCAAAGGAGAAGCCTTGAAAATTTTTATGAAACAATCCTTAACAAAATCTTTAAATCCAATTATAGCTACTACTGCCGTAGTTGGCCTAATATCGCTTCCAGGAATGATGACAGGACAAATTTTAGGTGGAAGCAATCCAATGGTTGCCATTAAGTATCAAATAATGATTATGATTACCATTTTAGTTTCCTCCATAATCACGGTTGTTTTATCCATAAAAATTTCAAACAAATTTGTATTTAACAATTTTGATATGCCATTAAAAAATATTAGAACATTAAAAAAACGAAATAGATAAAAAAAATTCTATTTTTGCAAAATATTAAATACGGCACATTATAAAGGGTTAATTTGAAAAAAAACTATTTGAAAAATTTTGTGTACGTTTGTCAATTAAATCTATTAACAATAAAATAAGATAAAACATGGCCAAAAATTTAGTAATTGTGGAGTCTCCGGCCAAAGCAAAAACGATTGAGAAGTATCTTGGAAAAGACTTTGTAGTAAAATCAAGTATGGGACACATTCGCGACCTCCCAGCAAAAGACATAGGCATTGATATTAAAAACAACTTTGAACCGCTCTATGAGGTTTTATCTGATAAAACTAAAATAATTAGCGAGTTGAAGAAATTATCGAAAACTGCCGAAGTAGTTTGGCTTGCAACGGACGAGGACAGAGAGGGGGAAGCAATTTCGTGGCACTTAATGGAAGCTTTAAGTATTCCAATTGAAAAAATTAAGCGTATCGCTTTTCACGAAATTACCGAAAGAGCAGTATTAAATGCTGTCGAAAATCCTCGTTCCATTAATTTCGATTTGGTAAATGCTCAACAAGCACGTAGAGTTCTCGACCGCATTGTTGGATTTGAACTGTCTCCAGTGTTGTGGCGAAAAGTTAAGCCCGCACTTTCTGCCGGTCGAGTTCAGTCGGTTGCTGTTCGCCTAATTGTTGAACGCGAAAAAGAAATCCAAAATTTTAAAACTAATTCGGTTTTCAGAATTGTTGGTGATTTTTTAATTCATCGAAACAATGAAATTATTCCAATCAAAGCCGAACTCGATACAAAATTTGATGATTTAGAAACAGCAGAAAAGTTTTTAACAAACTGTCTCAATTCCGAATATCAAATTTCCGACATCAATACAAGTCCTGTTAAACGTTCTCCAGCCCCTCCTTTTACCACTTCCACCCTGCAACAAGAAGCCTCTCGTAAACTAGGATATTCGGTGTCGCGAACCATGACTCTTGCACAGCAATTATACGAAGAAGGATTAATTACTTATATGCGTACCGATTCGTTAAATCTTTCCGATTTAGCTATTGGTGCTTCTAAAAAAGAAATTACCTCCATGTTTGGCGAGGAATATTCGAAAGTGCGAAAATTTACAAACAAAATTAAAGGAGCTCAAGAAGCCCACGAAGCTATTCGACCAACTTATATGAGCAATCCTGAAGTTCAAAAAGAGGCTTCGTTAAATAGATTATATAGTTTAATTTGGAAAAGAACTATTGCTTCGCAAATGAGCGATGCTTTGCTCGAAAAAACAAATATTACCATTGATATTTCAAACCATAAAAATAAATTTGTTTCTACTGGTGAAGTGATAAAATTTGAAGGATTCTTGAAAGTTTATCTTGAATCAAAAGATGACGAAGAAGAAGATAAAAACGAACAACAACTTCCTCAAGTTAAAGTTGGCGAAAAACTTATTGCAGATAAAATAACCGCTCAACAAAAATTTTCTCAACATCCTCCACGATACACCGAAGCTAGTTTGGTTAAAAAACTTGAAGACTTGGGAATTGGTCGTCCTTCAACCTATGCTCCAACCATTTCTACCATCCAAAAACGTGGATACGTTCTAAAAGAGGACAGACAAGGAACTACACGAGATTTTCATGTATTAATTCTACAAAATGGAGCAATAAAAAAAGAACTCAAATCGGAAAAAACTGGATACGAAAAATCGAAAATGTTCCCTACCGATATTGGAATCATTGTTAATAATTTTTTAGTTGAATATTTTAAAGAAATTTTAGATTACAATTTTACTGCATCCGTTGAAAAAGAATTTGATGAAATTGCTTCTGGCGATTTATTGTGGCAAAAAATGATTGAAAAGTTTTATACCCCATTTCACATCCAAGTAGTTGATGCAATCACAAATTCCGAAAAAGCTAGTGGCGAGCGCTTGCTTGGTGTAGATGCCAAAACTGGTAAAAATGTTTATGCAAAACTTGGTCGTTATGGTGCAATGATTCAATTAGGTGAAGTTAGCGACGAAAACAAGCCAACTTTTGCTAAAATGAAAAAAGAACAAAATATCAATAACATAAATCTTGAAGAAGCTTTAGAATTATTTAACCTACCTCGAATTGTTGGTAAAATTGACGATAAAGACGTGTCTGTTGGCATTGGTCGTTTTGGCCCTTATGCAAAAATTGAAAACTCTTTCTTTACAATTCCAAAGGAAAAAGACTTAATGGAAATTACCATCGAAGAAATTCAAGAAATTGTTGCACAAAAAAGAATTACCGAAAAACTACGCGAACCTAGATTATTAGGCACACATAAAAACGAAGAAGTTTTTGTTGCTGCTGGAAAATATGGTCCTTTTGTAAAAATTGGCGATAAAAACAGCTCCCTACCTCGTGGTACAGATATTTCAAAAATTGAACTTTCGGAAGTATTAGAATTATTAGAAAAAGCAAACTTAAGTGGCGTTATTAAAACATTTACCGAAAACGAAGAAATGAAAGTCTTATCTGGTAGATATGGTCCTTATATTAGCTATAACAAACAAAATTTCAAAATTCCAAAAGGCTCCATTACATCTGATTTAACCTACAATGACTGCATCGAAATTACCAATGCTCCCGAAAACAAACCTTCAAAACGTAAAACTTTTAAAAAAACTAAAAAGAAGTAAATTATGATGGATTTGCATTTGTTTTTTGAACCTATTAACGAAGAAACTGTATCTTTTAATACCGAAAGATATACCAATAGTGCCTTTGGACATTTGTTGCAAATTCACAACAAAGAAAATGGATTTCCTAGCCTCGAAGGAATAGATATTGCTTTTATTGGAGTTTGTGAAGAACGCAATGCTCTTGAAAATCAAGGCTGTGGAAAAGCTCCTGATTATATCCGAAATAAATTTTACCAACTCTATGCTAGTAAACCAAATATTAAAATTGCCGACTTAGGAAATCTGCGAAATGGGCAAACAATTAATGACACTTACGTTGCAATAAGCGAAATAATGGCTATTTTGTTTGAATACAATATTACTCCAATAATTATTGGTGGAAGCCAAGATTTAACTTATGCAATGTATAAAGCATACGAAAAAATTAAAAGGGTAATAAACATTGTGTCAGTCGATTCCCGTTTTGATATTGGCTCAGAAGAATCACCAATGAACTCACAAGCATATATTAACAAACTAATTCTTCAACAACCCAACTACCTCTTTAATTATACAAATATTGGCTATCAAACCTATTTTGTCGAGCAAGATTCGATTGAATTAATGAAAAACTTGTTCTTCGACACATACCGACTGGGAAATGTTAGAGCAGACATGCAAGAAGTAGAACCAGTGATGAGAAATGCCGACATGGTTTCTATTGACATGGGAGCAATTCGTCAAAGTGATTTGCCTGCTAATTATTTTGCTTCTCCTAACGGATTTGCCGGAGATGAAATTTGCCAAATTACCAGATATGCAGGAATAAGTGATAAGCTAAGTGCTATCGGTTTTTTTGAATATAATCCTTTGTTTGATAATAATTGGCAGTCTGCTACTTTAATATCTCAAATGATATGGTATTTTATTGAGGGATATTACAACCGTAAAAATGATTACCCAAATATTACAAAAGACCATTTTATCAAATATTATGTTTCCATTCAGGAAGGTTTGTATGATATTAAATTTTATAAGAGCAAAAAAACCGAACGTTGGTGGATGGAAGTTCCTTATCCGATAGATAAAAAAACTAGATACGAAAGACATAATATCATTCCTTGTTCGTATAAAGATTATGAAACAGCATGCAACGACGACATCCCTGAAAGATGGTGGCAAGCTATGAAAAAAATGATTTAGAAACTAAACTAAATGTAAGATATTCTTACGTAGAACCACATTAAAGATAAATAATGCTTTTATTGAACCTGATTCATAAAAATGTAGAAGCGTTCCTTCCCATGCATTTATAATAAATTCCGATAACTTCTCCGCATCAACCCTTGCATCCATTGTTCCATTTTTCTTCGCTTCAACAATACAAATATAATGGCTCCGTTTAACCATGTTAAACACATCCATTGCTGCTTGCTTAATGTCCTGATTGTTAGTTGTGTGAATAATTCTATTAGCAATTGTACCAAAAGGAAAAGTATTTTTGTTGACATAATGATCCACATAATACGTGTATAAGTTTTCAATCCTTTTTAGTGGTTCCACTTTAATATCCGCTAAAATTGGCTCAATTAATTCTTGAATATTTCGAGTATAATATGCAATTATCTGCATCAAAAACTCATCGTAATCACGAAAAAGAACAACAAACTCCTTTTCGCTAATATTCATTGCTTTGCAAGCATTATTTAACGAAAACTCAAAGTGTTTGTTTTTTTGAAAAACCTCAAGTGCAACTTGGGTCAATTCATTTTTTTTTATTAACTGAACGTCAATATCAAAAGCATTCATTAGTTAAACTTTAGGTTACTTTTTACCAATGCACAAACTTACAAAAAATTTATTTAAAACAGTTCATCTTTAAATTAAATGAGATAAAATATACGTTAATATTCTATTATGCTGATTTTCTGATTGTTTAAAAATTTGCATTTTAGATTTTTATTAAAATATTATTAAATATTAACCCGCCAATACTTCTAAATTGCACAAAATAGCTACCCCTAATAAGTAAATTGACGTTCATTTTGTAATATTTGACGGGAAAATCGAAACTTTCTTCAAATATTAAACGACCTGAATTGTCGTAAATAATAAAGTGTTTAATTTTAGTTTCTCGACAATAAAAGGAAACATAATCCGCTGTTGGATTTGGATATATCCAAACTGCAGATGGCTTTTCTTCATTGTTTATGAAAACAGATGTTTGTGGAGTTATTAAGTGATGATTTGGATTGGCAATAACACTATCGGGAACAAAGCTTAAATCAAATGAAAGATTTTTTTCAGACTCATCCATATTTACAGAAACAAGGGTGTCAAACTGACTATTTTTAATTAATAACTCCAACTCGCCTTGGAAAGGAATATTATTTAAACTAGAATTTTGACAATTTATAGCAATTTGTAATTTATTTGAAACACCATTTTTTGCTCTAATTGAAAATATAGGATAGCCTTCGCCAAAAAACCAATAATTAAAAAAATTATCCAAATCGATATTCGCTGTAACTTCTATAACTGCCTTAAAATCATCTGTTGATGCAAATTTATACGAAAAATTCGGGTTGTTTAAATAATTTTTCATTGTTAAAAAATAGAGTGAATCTCCAATTTTGTAATGAATCATGTGTAACAACATCCCTCCTTTTTCGTAGGAAAGTCTGCCCGAAAAAATTATACTTCTATCGCTAGTATCGCTAACCCAAACGCTGCCATTAGCTTCGGATGTTATGCTATTTACACAATACCATCTCCAATAATCAAAACCGTTGGGCGATGGCTCATAATTAAGTAGTAAATTGGACGTGTAGGTTGCAAACCCTTCGTTTAGCCAAACATCTGACCACGACGAGCAGGTAATATAATTTCCAAACCAATGATGCGATAACTCGTGTGCAACCAACATGTACGAATAGCTCGATAAAAATGTAATCGTTTGATTTTCCATTCCTCCATATCCTGGAATTTGAGCATGTCCATACTTTTCTTTTTTAAAAGGATATTCGCCATAAGTAACATTAAAATAATGCATCATTATAGCTGTAGCAAAGCTATTTAATCGATATTCGTACTCATACTCGGGGAACACAAAATTCATGATAGGAATGGTGTCGTTTTCAAAATACGCAGTATCGTAATACATCACATAGTTTGTAACTGCTACTCCAACCAAATATGGAACAATAGGATAGCGATGCTTCCAAAAAGATATTCTTTCGAAATTATGGATGGAATCAGAAACTAAAATTCCATTGGAAGCAGAACAATATCTTGACGGACAAGTAATTATGATATCCATCGAGTCGATTTTATCGGATAAACTATTTTGTGTTGGCCACCAATCGGCACAACCATAAGGTTCCGATTGAGTCCAAAAAATTGGAACAGTGTCGTGGAACAAAAAATTGGTTGAATTCGAATTAAAACTATTATTCGGAATCCCTTTATAATGAATGTAAATCGAATCTATTCGACTAGACAAAAACATAGATTCGTTTTCAACTCTAATTTTATGATTTAATCGAGTAAATGGATATTCATTATTTTGATATTTAAAACTAATAATTTGAAACGTGTCATTCAAATCAATTTCAATATAGTTTGTAACATGTGTAGGGCGAAAACAAATGGTTGATTCACCCTCTATAAAGACAGTATCGGGATTAACTTTAAGAGACAACCTTTGATAGGTAATATCTACTTGAGCATAAAGCACGTTGCTTGTTATTGCAAAAAATAAGGAAAAGCTAAAAACAATATTCTTTAAATAAAAATGTTTCATTTAAAAACGTGTGAGTAAATTTTTTCAGTTGCACCAATGTTTTGCTGGGTAAAGCTTTTCGAAATCAAACTACGTCTTGCAGTATCTTCTGGATTAGAAATAAGGCGAGATATTAAACTGCTTAAATCTTCTTCATTATTAACCGAAAAAGCTCCTCCCTCATTAATTAGCGACACTGCTTCTTGAAATTTTAAATAATTTGGTCCAAATACGATTGGTATACCGTAACAAGAAGCTTCTAAAATATTGTGAATCCCTTTATTAAAACCACCACCAATATAGGCTAAAAAACCATATTGATACAAACTGCTTAACAGTCCAATGGAATCGATAATCACAACATCAAAATTTTGCGTTTCTGATTTTATTAGTTTGGAAAACCGAATGCACTTTCTGTCCTTAAAGATATTCTCAATAAATAAAATTCGTTCTTCGTCCACATCATGGGGAGCAATAATTAAATTTATTTGCAGAAATTTCGACATTGATTTTTGAATAAGTTGTTCATCATCGGGCCAACTACTTCCAATTACAATGGTTTTTGATTTTTCAAAACCAGCAAACTGTTCAATATTGAATGGTTTACTACAAATTTCGGCAACTCTATCAAATCGAGTATCTCCAGTTTTTATTGCGTTCGTAATTCCTATGGTTTTTAGCAGTTGCAAACTCTCGTCGTTTTGAGTGTAAAAAAAGCTAATTTTAAATAATTGCTTTCTAAACCATGAGCCATACCATTTAAAGAAAATTTGTTTTTTGCGAAATATTGCGGAAATGATATAAAAGGGTATTTCTTTTCTATTTAATTGATTAATATAGTTGTACCAATATTCGTACTTTACAAAGAAAACCATTTTGGGAGAAATAATATCAATAAATTTTTTGGAGTTTTTTATTGAATCCTGGGGCAAGTATGAAACATAATCGGCTACTAAATACTTTTTTCTGATTTCAAATCCTGAAGGAGAAAAAAAGGTTAACAGTATCCGATATTCGGGTTTTTCTTTTTTAATTTTTTCTATAAAAGGACGACCTTGTTCAAATTCGCCCAAAGAAGCACAATGAACCCAGATAATAGGATTTGAGTTGCTCTTTTTAAAAAATTTCAATTTTTCGAATACATTTTTTCTACCATTAATCCATAGTTTAGCCTTTGAATTAAATATTGAAAAAATTTTAATTATTAAGCTGTATGTAAAAATTGCAAGAGAATATAATAACCTCATAGCATTTTATTATTTGTAGTAAAATGGGTCGGGACTCCTTTTGAATATTGGAATAATCCATCCTGCTTTTATACCAAAAATCACATCAAATCTTTTCTCCTCAAATTTTTTGGCAAGGATATAATCCCAAGAACGTCTATTTTCGGTCCAAGCAGCGGTAATTTCAAATCCCGCATAGGTATTAAAAATGTTTTTTTTATTAATCCAAACATACCCAACAAATTGATTTAAAGCAAAACCATTTGATAATTTATCGTATCCTTTTTTGTAATCGCCTTTTATTTGAGGTGCTAAATTTAAAGGGTTATTGATGAGAATTTTATGTTGTAATAATCCTAAACCTGAGTTTATCCAAATACCAGAGTTTCTGTTTTTCGAGAATGGAAAAACTTTGCCAAATTTTAAAAAGGCGTCCCATCCTCTTTCCATCAAATTAATTTCGGCATATTGTCCGTTTCCATCAATAATAACACCTTCGGATATTAAAATGGAGGATAAATATACGTTTTCATTTTTCACATCATCGCCAAAAAAATAATTATACGAGCAGCCAAATGTCCAATTTTGTCTAGTTTTGATATTAAATCCAGCACCAACAATAGAGTTCATTCCAAAGCGATTTGACATGTCCGCAGCAGGCATATCGTAGCCAACATTAATATCGAAAAATAGAATAAAATCGCTTG
This sequence comes from Bacteroidales bacterium, assembly GCA_038210985.1. Lineage (GTDB taxonomy): Bacteria > Bacteroidota > Bacteroidia > Bacteroidales > WCHB1-69 > JAQUGA01. The sequence goes on along the minus strand of JBBQWB010000001.1, from coordinate 48,277 downwards.
AATCAACGGTGGATTGTGAAAAGCTATTTGTAAGAGAACTTGTAACAAATAATATTAAAAAGAGTACTTTTTTCATGCTTTTAACCAAAAAATAAATTTATACAAACAAAAGTAGTAGAAAATACATCAATACTTAATTTGGCTAACGATTTTTTTGGTATTTGAGTATATCTAATTGAAGAATTATCCTTTATTCTGCAGTTTTAGGCATACAATATTGAATAATTAGATCTATTACATCCGAATAGCCTAATTTATTTGCTTTGTCCCAATCTTCGCAAGCACCGGTGGTGTCTTTTAGCTCAAACCTTGCAAGTCCACGTAAATGAAATACTTCGGCGTAATTTGGCTGCAATTCCAAGGCTTTATTATAATCTAAAATTGCTTCTTGATACTTATTAAGATGATGCTTGGCTTGTCCTCTGAAAGCTAAAATATTTGCGTCGTTAGAATTTAGCACATATGCATTTTCAAAACTCTCAAGTGCTTTATCGTAATGTTTTTTTTCCAGATGCTTAATTCCACACTTCAAATAATCATCCGCTGTATTTTGAGCAAAAGAAAATGAACTTATAAAGAATAAAAGAAAAGAAAATATTAGCGTCAATTTCAATGTTTTCATAATCCGATTTTTTTTTTAAAATTACTTTTTAGGTTTAGTTGTAGAACCGTCATTATCTAAGTATTCCTTACAAAATTCAATCAACAATTCCATCGCTCTTTTTTCTCCTTTTTCGTAAGATTTTTCCCAATCTTCGCAAGCACCATTCATGTCTTTTAATTCGGCTTTTGCTAGACCTCTTAGGTGATAAACCTCAGCATAATCTGGTTCAATTTGAATAGCTTTATTATAATCGAGAATTGCTTCTTGATATAAGCCTAAATAATGTTTAGCCTGACCTCGATGAGCATACAATTCTTGGTCGCCATTATCAAGTACTATTGCTTTGTCGAATAATTCAATGGCTTTTTTGTAGTTTTTTCGAGTTATTTGATTAACTCCTTGATCTAACAACTCCCTTGCTGTCTCTTGTGAAAACACAGTAATACTAAACAAAACTAAGCTAAACACTAAAAATATTTTCTTCATTGTTAATTATATTAATTGTTATCTGTAAAAAAAGCAAAATTAATCAAAAAATAATAACGAGCTTTCCGTTTCAAAAGTAAGTTATTTTTTATTATCTTTCAACAACCAAGCCAAATTTTGAAATATTTCTTTAACATTATTTTATTTTAATCGATAGAATAGTCCATTAAACATGTATCTAACGCCAATTCTGACAATTGTTAAACAAATAAACTAAGTAAAAGTTTTTCCTATAATCGAGAAAAATAATAGCTAAAAGCAAATAAATGCAAGTAATTAAAAAAAAGAAAAGCCGATAGGGAATCGGCTAATCTTCAGGAAATTCAGATAGGATTTTAACCCGGGATGGGTTAGGGTAGGATTATTTTTGAACAAATTTAAACTTCATTGTTATTACGCTTCCAACAACATCTTCAGGATTGTATATCAAAAGACTTTCTAGTTTGTTGCGAACCATCATGCCTTGAATAGGATTTGAGCAATTTATGTTTTCAACTTTAATTGTACCATCTTCAACAATACGAGCATCAAATGCAAGAACTTGTTCTTTTGAGTCGGAAGTGAAAATTGGTTTTTCTTTTAAAACTTCAGTCTTGATAAAATCTTTAATTATTTCGATGCGATTTTTATTGATTACTTTTTCTTCTCCATCATTGTTTGCTTTTAAACTAAATACTGAAACTAAAAGAAGAAATGCGATGGTTGTTATTTTTGTTTTCATGTTTGTTTTTATATGTTTGATGAGCCAAAGATAATACAGCTTTAGCCCTCCAAACAACTAAATTTGACAAGTAGTCAATATGGTTATTTAAACAACTGAAAACAAAGGACAAACTCTGAAATCATCATTTTTAAACCATTTTATTTGGTTTATAGTGATTTTGAATTAGTTTGTCGTGTAAAATTGCAGATTTACCTCGATAAAAAACAAAAGTGCCTGTTTTTAATCAGGCACTTTTGTTTAAAAAAAAATATGTAAAGTCTATTCAAAACCTTATTTTATTTCAAGGGATGATGTTCTTTAAATTTTTCCAATCGGTATTCTAAATCCGAAAATTGGTTTTTATCCACTAACGAAACGCAAGCTCTAAGCCCTTCGGTTCGCATACTTCCAGTTATTCCTAATGAAATAGCACTAATACCATAGTATAAAAATTCTTCTAAAAGGTCTTCGCCACTAAATCCTGGATATGAAATGGTAAAATAAAAACCGTCTGCAATAGGTTCTTCGCCATCGGTGTCGTAAACTATTTTAAATCCATTATCCACAAACATTTTTTTCATTTCGGAAGCTTTTCTTCCATATACCTTAACATCATTCAAATAATTATAGCTACCATCGTTGCATGCTTTTAAAATTGCGGCTAATGCATATTGAGCGGAATGAGAAGTACCCGAACTTATGGAGTAAACGGCACCATAAACTATTGCTCTTCCAAACGTAGGTGTTCCAAAGAAAGGAGTTAAGCCTTCGAAATCTTCACAAAACAGAGCATCCGAAACAATCATTATTCCGATTCGTTCGCCAGCATAACTAAAAGCTTTGGAGCTAGAAATAAATAAAATAAATTTATCGGTATATTTTGCAACGCTGGGCTGATAAGGAGGAACACCTGGCTTTGAAATATCCGTTCGGAAATCCATTCCAAAATAGGCTAAATCTTCAATCACCACCACATCGTATTTAGTTGCCATTTCGCCAATAATTCTCAATTCTTTATCGGTAAAGCAAATCCATGCAGGATTATTAGGATTTGAATAAATCATCGAATTAATGTTTCCTTTTGAAAGCATTGAATCGAGCTTATCTCTAAGTTTATCTCCACGATAATCGTACACATCAAAGGATTCAAATTTGATTCCTAAAACTTTGTGTTGTTGTTTTTGAACAGGGAAACCAGGGTCAATAAAAAGAGTAGTATCTTTTTTGGGATTCATTTTCGAGAGTGTTAGAAAAGATGCAAATCCACCCATCATAGAACCTACAGTAGGGATACAATTGTATGGTTTTACCTCAATGTTGATAAAGTTTTTGCAAAACTTTGCAGCTTCCTCTTTTAATTCGGGTATTCCGTCAATATCGGGATAAATAGCAGCTACATTATTTTGAAGTGCCTTAATTTGAGCATTAATTCCAATTTGTGAAGCAGGAATACCAGGAACACCCATTTCCATTCGGATAAATTTAGTATAGGTAGCTTTTTCGATGTCGTTAATTAGTTTTTTAATTTCGCGGATAGATGCCTTTCCAATACATTTTATTGGGCTTTCCGTAATAATTTTCTTTACGATGTCGTAATTAATAGGTGTGTCTTTCATATAATAAAGTTTCTTGATTTCAAAATTATTTACTTTTTAAAGATGCTATTGCTAATATAATACCGAGAGCAATTCCCAAAACTGCTGCAAAAAGCACTCTAAAATGCTCGGGCAAAATAAATGTTATAGTATGCATTGGAATCCAAAAGAAAGGAATGGTTCTTTTAAACACAAAATTCCATTGAACATTCCAGTTTAAATTAGCCATATTTTTGCCAAATTTAATAGGCGTAATCAATGTTTTTAATTTTCCTTTATTTTGACCAATATGCATGTCGGTGATTTTGTGGGTAGTCATCATAAAAGGTGCATAAACCAAATTTAGAAAAAAGCTAATGCAAAATGCTACTCCTAATTTTTCGATAGAAAAGTCGGGACTTTTAAACAAATCGACAGCTTCGGTAAATCCTGCTTTTGACAAGAAGACCAAGGTGCCACCGCTAAAAACATCAAACGAAATTTTTATAGTAATACCTAATAAACCCCAAATTACAGCACGAGGAATTAGTCCAAATCCTTTGTTCATGAAGTTTCCAGTTTTAATTCTTGAACCAATTGATTCGCCAAAAGTTGCCAAAATAGCAAATTTTATAAAACTCATTAAAAAAGCATGATCGGTATTAAATGTTAGATAAAATTGATATACACTATCAAAAATAAAAAAAGGTAAAAAGAATACCACTGCTCCAACAAATACTAAAATGTCTTTTAGTTTCATAATTTCTTTAGTTGTTTTGGGCAAATATATAAGAATTTTTACAAACAATAAAACTTTTCAGAAAAAAGTTAATGTAATTTAAAAACAATCAATAATTTATAGTAAAATTACAGGAGTTGTAAGTTTTATGAAGTTTTAATGTCTTACTTTTTAGTACAGAAAATTTTATTTTCTGACAAAATGAGGCATTTCTAAAGGTATTTCTAGCGAAAGTTCGACAAGACCAGCCTGAATTCCATCTTTAAACCAAGGACATTGATAAATTAGTTTCTTAATGCCGTTTTTTTCAATTGTATAAGCATTCATTTTTCCTTCCAACATCATCTCCATTATTTTGTGCTGAGATTTTTCTGAATGACATGGCATTAAGGAGTTTCCAATTATGGCTTCACCGCCCCATTTTTCGAAGGTTTTTCTCGATTTTGTGTTCATTGCAATTACATTCCCGTTTATGTCGCAAACGGTAATTGCTACTGGAAGGCTATCCACCCACGAAGGATTTTCATTCGACATGTTTTTTGTATTAATTATTTGTCATTTAATTTCTCGATAATTGAACTAGTAGAAAAACCTTCCACCAAAGGAATCGTAATAACCTCTCCACCGTTTGCTTTAACTATATCATAACCAACAATCTCTTCGGGCTTATAATCGTTTCCTTTAATCAAAAAGTCGGGCTGGATAAGCTTGATGATGCCGTAAGGAGTATCTTCGCCAAAAATAATTACAGCATCAACAAATCTTAACGAAGCTAGAAGAAAAGCCCTTGCTTCTTGTGGGTTTATTGGACGATTTTCGCCTTTAATTCGGCGAACCGAATTATCCGAATTTAGTCCTACAATTAATATGTCTCCATAAGAAGCAGCTTTGGATAAATAATCGGCATGTCCAATATGAAGAATGTCGAAACATCCGTTTGTAAAGCTGATTTTTTTTCCTTTAAACCGCCATAAAGCTAATTGCTGTAAAATTGTTTCGCTAAAATAAATTCTATTATTTATCGATGTCTGATGATCCATTCTTGTTTTTTGTTAATGAGGCCATGATTATTGAAAGCAGTCCTAGTATAATTATGGTAATGGTTTGAATACTCCAACCCACCCAGCCAGCAGCATAAGCAACAATAAATGGAGCATCGTAGAGTTTTAAAATTTCGGCAATAATTGCAGGATAAATACCAATACCGCCTTGAACGAGCATAAATGCGATAGTTCCAAAATTAAAGCACGAAAAAGCTGCCGAAACAGGTAAATGCGACAAACCATCGAAGGCATAAAATGCAACTAAAGTCATTGAAAAGTATGACCCCCAAATTGCAATTGTCAATATAATAAATAAAATAGGTTGTTTTATTCTAGTAACGGAAGTAATTCCTTCAATAAAACCCCAAAATATAGATTTGAATTTAATAAAAACGGAAAGATTATTCAGCCTTTTGCGATAAATGAAAATAAAAATCAGTACTAAAAATCCAATTCCAAATATTATATATAACCCAATGTTGCCTAAAACATTTTCTACTTTATTTTGCATTGGGCTGAGAACATTTTGCTGAAAATAACCATATAATCGGTCGAATTCGATGATGAGTCCAGTAATAAAAAGTAGAACAAAAATCACTAAATCTAATGCACGTTCGGCAATGATAGTCCCAAATGATTTTTGGAAAGGTATTTTTTCGTATTTCATTAAAAACGAGCAACGTAACACCTCTCCTAAACGAGGTAATGCCAAATTTGCAAAATACCCAACCATAACGGCAAAAAAGGAATTTCGAAAACTTGGATTATATCCCATTGGTTTTAGCATTAAAATGGAGCGATAAGCTCGTGCAAAGTGACTAACCAAACCAATTAAAAAGGTAAGAGAAAGCCACCAATAGTTTGCATTTTTTACCGATAAAAATATTTCATCAATTTGTTCGGACGTTAGTTTACGAACAAAAATCCACACGAAAAACAATCCTATACTTAGGAATATTGAGGATTTTAAGAGGTTTGCAAGATTTTTTTTCAAAAGTAATTTTTTACAAAGTAAACAAAAAGTAACTTAACAAACAATATAACTACAAAGTAATATGAAAATTATAATACAGCAAGTATTTTTTAGGGTTTTTAAAACGAGTTTTATAGAAAAAACAAAGAAACTCCAATAACAGCTATTACTGCACCTATTATTTCGGTAATTTTTACTTTTTCCTTAAATAGGAAAACGGAAAATGGAATAATTAAAATTGGATTAACCGAAGTTATGGTTTGAACGATTCCTGGATTTGCATACGTAATAGCAAGCATTGAAAAGCTAATTCCTAAAAAAGGGCCAAAAAAAGCACCCAACGATAATGTAGCAAATGCACTATGATTTTTTACAGAAGATAGAACAGGCTTCCACCGTTTTAAATAAGTAATTAAGATTACAAAGCCAAAAATACCTGCAAAAAGGCGAATTTGAGTAGCATGAAAAGGAGATACATTGTCATTTAACCCTGCTTTACTCATCACCAATCCCGAAGCTTGACAAACAGCTCCAATAAAAGAATAAAAAAGTCCTTTAGAGGAGTATCTAAGACCTATTTTTCGTTTTTTAACTTCTCCAATTGTTTGTTCTTTTTTACTAAAGATGACTAAGCCAATACCAAATAAACCCATAGTCATGGCTACAATTGCCATAGAGCTCATCGTTTCGTTTAAAAATAAATAGCTTAAACCTCCAGCCATAGGTGGAGATAAGGTCATCATTAGCAAAGCCACGCGTGGTCCGGTAATGGTGAATGATTTGAACAGAAAAAGATCGCCAACAAAAACTCCAATAAAGCCTGACGTAAAAAGCCAAAACCATGAATTTAGTGGAACATTTATCGGAAGTACATTGTCGAGCGTAAAAAAACACCAAATAAACAAAAAAGATAAACCAACTATTAGTCGCCAAAAATTAACTGGTAGTGAGCCAATTTTTTTTCCAGCTGACGTAAAAGCCAATGCAGTAAATGTCCAAAATACTGCTGTTATTATTGCATATACTTCTCCTAAATGACTTTGTATCATTTGGTAATTATTGAAATAGCTTTCTTGATGCGAGAATTTGTTTCATCCACACCAATAAAATCAATAATTTCAAATAAATCGGGACCTTTAGCAGCACCAACAATTGATAACCTTAGGCAATTCATTACTGCTCCAGTATTATATCCATTTTTTTGAATATACTCCATCACCAAATCATGGGCTATGGACTTATCAAATGGCTTAACCGAGCTAATAATTGCGGAGATTGCTCTTAATTGTGCGGGAGCATCCGAATTCCATCGTTTTTTAATAACGGCTTCGTCGTATTCGATTGGTGCTTCAAAGAAAAAATTACTTTGATTATAAAAATCTTTTAAAAAGGAACAACGCTCTTTAGTAAGTGAAACCACTTTTTCGAGTTTCTCAATTGTAGTTATAATTCCGTTTTGTTCAAAAACAGGAAGAAGAAGTTTTGATAACTCTGCATTGCTTTTAGCTATTAAATATTGATGGTTAAACCATCGAGCTTTTTCGATATCGAATTTAGCTCCCGACTTACTAATTCGCTCAATGGAGAAAATATCAATAAGTTCGTTCATGCTAAACACCTCTTTTTCCAGCCCTGAATTCCAACCTAGAAGCACCAATATATTAACAACTGCTTCAGGAAAGTAGCCACTTTCGCGGTATCCCGAACTAATTTCGCCTGTTTTTGGATCTTTCCATTCGGTAGGAAAAACTGGAAATCCCAATCTGTCGCCATCTCGTTTTGACAGTTTTCCGTTTCCATCGGGTTTAAGCAATAATGGCAAATGAGCAAATTGTGGCATGGACGATTCCCATCCCAAACTTCTGTATAAAAAAACATGCAATGGAGCCGATGGCAACCATTCTTCGCCTCGAATTACGTGCGTGATTTTCATTAAATAATCGTCCACTACATTTGCTAAATGATACGTTGGCATTCCATCCGATTTAAACAACACTTTGTCATCTATAGTCGAAGAATTTACTTTTACATTCCCTCGAATTAAGTCATTCAATTGAATTTCCTCATTCTCTGGCATTTTTATTCTAATAACGTATGGCGAATTTGATTTTAAAATTTTCTCGGTTTCCTCTTTTGAGAAACAAAGTGAGTTTTTTAAATTCAATCGAGTTTTTGAGTCGTATTGGAACGCTTTTTTATTTGCTTCTGCTTCTTTTCTAAGTAAATCTAATTCCTCAGAAGAATCGAAAGCGTAATATGCCAATCCGTTTTGCAATAAATTTTCGGCATATTGTTTATATATTCCCTTTCTATCAGATTGGCGATAAGGTTCGTGTTTTCCGCCAATATGAACGCCTTCATCGAACTTTACACCAAGCCACGAAAGCGACTCAATAATGTATTTTTCGGCACCTTCTACAAATCTAGTTTGGTCGGTATCTTCGATACGGAGGATAAATTCGCCACCCAATTTTCGGGCAAAAAGGTAATTATATAATGCAGTGCGAACACCTCCAATGTGTAATGGACCCGTAGGACTTGGGGCAAAGCGAACACGAACTTTTGAAGACATATTAAATTGCTTTTATTTATTAAAGAAGTGCAAAAGTAGTTTTTTTATCCTAAAGGACACAAATATATTGCATTTTCACATGTATTATGGGAAAATGAATCGAAATTAATTTCAAAATAATATTATTAATTTTGCGCTTTGTCGTAGTTTATTTCTTGGGTTAACTTACCTGTTTCGTTGTAAATTTTCCAAATGCCAACTTTGATTCCCATTTTAAACTGTCCTTTATAAAAAACCTGTCCGTTTTCATACCAAACGGATTTTTCGCCATCGTCAATTCCGTTTATGTAATTTCCCTCGCTCCATTTATTTCCATTTTCGAACCAAGCTGTCCATTTACCATCTCTTTGGTCGTTTTTATAGGAGCCTTCAATTTTTTTCTTTTCACTAGGCCAATAAACTATTTCTTTTGCTAAAACCTTTTTATCACCCTCGCTTGAATAATATTTTTCAATTTCAGGTTTTCCGTTAGGAAAAGATTTTTCAACAACTTTTTCGAGCTTAGATTTACATGCTGTAAGCAAGAAAATACTGCAAAGCACTAATAATAAATACTTTTTACGCATCCTTTATTTTGTTTTTTTTGTTTTTTCGTACTCTTCGTTTAATCCTTTCAAAATATCCATTGTAACTTCAAACTTTGGATTTGCAACAAGTATTCCTCCACCTTTAGTATATCCTAGAATATAATCAGCATTGTAATTTTTGTTGTAGCGAGTAGTGAAATTTATTATTGAATCGGTTATTTGTTGATGAATTTGAAATTCTAAAGCCGAAATATCGTTTGAATAACGGTCGCTTAATGCAACAATATCGTCTCTTTCTTTCATTAGTTTTTTTTCGGCAGCCTGAGCTTGGTCGTATGTAATTCGATTGTTTTGAACATTGCTTTGATAGTTCGTTAACTTTGTTTGAAAAGATTTTTGCACGTTCATAACTTCATTTTCGAGCTTTGTTTTTTTAGCATTCAAATCTTCTTGAAGATCTTTTACCATTAGGTAATTACTAAAAACGGTGTCGGTGTTTAAAAAAGCTATTTTAGATGAGCTGTTTCCCTCTGGAAAACTATTTTGCGAAGCTCCTTGTTTTGAACCATGATGAGTGAAAAACAACACTATCAAAAGGACAAGAATAAGGATATTGACATAAAAATTTATTTTTGTAAAAATAGTCCCTTTTGAGCATTTATTTTTTTTATTTTCAATCGGTTTCTCTTCAACTATTGATGTTTTTTCTTCAATAGGTTCGTTTTGAGTTTGGTCAAATTCGTTTTCCATATTTTTAATTAAATTAATTACCTAATTCTGAGAAAAATTTTATTCTAATCAATCGAATTTCTTCTTCGGTGTACTCATCTTCACCTAGTTCTATTATGGCTTTATCGATGGAATCGGTTTCAGCCTCACGGAAGTATTCATAAATTTCTTCCACATGATAAGGGTCGATGTATTCTTTTAAATAATAGTTTATGTCGATTTTAGTACCCGACGAAACGATGCTTTCAATTTCGGTTATAAGCTCATTTACAGGGATGCTTTTTGATTGTGCAATATCTTCAAGGGCAAGCTTACGGTCGATACTTTGTATTATAAACACTTTTAGAGCCGATTTATTAACAACAGATTTTACAATTAAATCTTGAGGACGTTCAATTTCGTTTTCCTCCACATGCTTTTTAATCAAACTAACAAATGGCGTAGCATATTTTTGGGCTTTTCCTTGTCCAACTCCAATAATTTGCGTCATCTCTTCCAGAGTAGTTGGATATTGGATACACATATCTTCGAGAGAAGTGTCTTGAAAAATAACAAATGGAGGTAAATTTTCTTTTCTAGAAATATCTTTTCGTAAATCTTTCAGCAGAGAAAATAGAATTTTATCTACCGCACCACCTTTTGGTCCACCAGCAATATCTTCGATAATATCGTCGTCTTCCGATTCGGGATCATGATCTTTAACCAACATAACAGGATACGATTTTTTTAAAAAACGCTCCCCTTTTGGTGTCATTTTCAAAATACCGTAGTTTTCAATATCTTTGACAATCAACTCTTCAATTAAGGCTTGGCGATATACTCCACCCCAAAAACGTTCGTCAAACTCGCCACCTTCGCCAAATAATTTTAGGTCGTTATGTTTGTATTGTTTAATAGTAGGAGTAGCCTTGCCAACAATAACTTGGACTAAATGTTTTTCTTTAAATTGCTGTTTTGTTTCTTTAACTAATTCAATTGCCATTTGCACCTGTTCTTGACCATCGAATTTTTGTTTTGGATGCAGACAGTTGTCGCAGTTTCCGCAATTATCTTCGGTGTAAACTTCTCCGAAATAATGCAGTAAAAGTACTCGGCGACAAACCGAAGATTCGGCATAAGCAATGGTTTCGGAAAGGAGTTGTTTTGCAATTTCCTGTTCGTTAACCGTTTTATTTTTTAAAAACTTTTCAATTTTTGCGATGTCTTCATAATCGTAAAATGCAACGCATAAACCTTCTCCATCGTCGCGACCCGAACGACCAGTTTCTTGGTAATATCCCTCCAAACTTTTGGGCATATCGTAGTGAATCACAAAACGAACATCTGGTTTATCGATTCCCATTCCAAAAGCAATGGTGGCAACAATTATGTTGGCTTCTTCCATTAAAAACATATCCTGATTTTTCACTCGGGTAGCTGAGTCTAAACCTGCATGATATGGTAAAGCTTTTATATTGTTTATTTGCAAAGTTTCGGCAAGCTCTTCCACTTGCTTGCGACTCATACAATATATTATACCTGATTTTCCAGAATTGTTTCGAATAAATCGTACAATTTCTCGTTCAATATCTTCTCTGTTTTTAGGCTTTGGTCTTACTTCGTAATATAAATTTGGACGATTGAAAGAGGATTTATATACAACAGCCTCCATCATCGTTAAATTTTTTTGAATATCATGTTGAACTTTTGGAGTTGCTGTGGCTGTTAATGCCATAATTGGCACATCTTGCCCAATTCCTTCCACAATTGGACGGATGCGTCGATACTCAGGTCGAAAATCATGTCCCCATTCCGAGATACAATGAGCCTCGTCGATAGCATAAAAAGAGATATGTATATTCTTAAAAAAGACAATATTTTCTTCTTTCGTTAAAGTTTCGGGGGCAACATACAATAACTTGGTTTTTTTAGAAGTAATATCTAGCTTTACTTGTTTAATCTCACTTTTTGTCAATGAGGAATTTAAAACATGTGCAATACCCACTTCAGAACCATAATTGCGCAATGCATCCACCTGATTTTTCATTAATGCAATTAAGGGCGATATGATAATTGCTGTTCCTTCGAGCATTAATGCCGGCAATTGATAGCAAAGCGACTTCCCCCCTCCTGTTGGCATAATAACAAAAGTATCCTTGCCTTCAAGTAAACTCAAAATAACAGATTCTTGATTGCCCTTAAAACTCTTAAAGCCAAAAAACTTTTCGAGCATTACATGCAATTCTTTTGAATTAATTTTAGTCATACAAATTTATTTCTCTTATGCTTAAGATTTATTTTTTAAAATTAATACAATTAATTTTAAAAGTCAATTTTTTTATTCCCTTTTTTTAAAATAGATGCAAATGTAATAATATTTATAAGTTCCACTGTTCAAATATCTACTTAAAGTTTTGTTAATCTTTTATTTGAAATTATAATACAAGTTTATATTAATAAACTACCAATCGTCAGAAACATTCACTTTTGGTTTCATGCTCTCTTTTAAACTTTTTATAATTTCATTTATTTGTTCATTCACTTCTTTTAAATTATCGTATCGTGCTGGAAACCACTCTTTATTTGTACTATCAAGCCAAGGTTCAATTGGGTTAAAAGCTGTACTTTTTAACGAAAATCGAGTAAAAGTGTAGCGATATCTACCCTCTTTTGTATCTATGGTTAAATTGTAATTTACCAATCCCGACAATGTTCTTGTGCCATCTTTTGCTGTTCCCCATATCTTAACCCTTGAAGAACAATGAATTAATCCTTTTTCTTTATTTGTACTATCGATTACCTCGGAAGTTATTTTGTACTGTTTTATTATCCACTCCCCTGCTCTGTCGAATAATTCATCTTTTGTGCCTTCTACTTGAACCACTTCGCGATACGTTATTTGTTTTGTTATCGAGTCGATAGGCATTACTGGGGGCTCAACCTGATTTTTGCCTTTTTGTGCATAACCCGACATGCAAAATGTAATAAGTGCCAACGTAATCCATAAAAAATGTTTTTTCATTTGCTTAATATTGATTTAATTATCCATTAATTATTTTCTATGATAGGTTTCAAAACAATAATCCAAATTTGATTCAGCGTCGTGTTTCCAGTTATTTCCGTTTGTTAAGTTCCATATTTGGTCATAAATATCCGGAAAAAATGTGTCTGCTTCAAAATCCATATCCACACGCGTAATATACATTGTGTCCACAATATCGATAAATTGACTATAAATTGAGGCTCCTCCAATTATAAACACTTTTTCTTCGGTTTTAACAAAATCTAAAAAATCGTCAATACTACTAAAAACATTAGCACCATCGATAACTAAATCTTCATTATGGCTTAAAACTATATTTTTACGATTTGGAAGTGGGTGTTTAGGGAGCGAATACCAAGTATTTTCGCCCATCACAACGGTTTGACCTAAAGTTAATGTTTTAAAATGTTTTAAATCTTCACTAATATGCCATAGGAGCTTATTGTCTTTCCCAATTTCTAGGTTTTTTCCAACTGCAACAATAATAGATAAATTATTCATATTGATTAATTGATTAAACAGCAACATCGGCTTTAATATGCGGATGTGGCTCGTAGTTAGTTAATATAAAGTCATCAAATACAAAATCAAAAATGTTGTTCACTTTTTGATTTATGCTCATTTGAGGTTGGTGTTTTGGAGCACGTGTAAGCTGGAGTTTTGCTTGCTCCAGATGGTTTGAATAAATGTGAGCATCGCCCAAAGTATGAATAAATTCTTTCGCTTTTAAACCAGTAACCTGAGCAATCATCATAGTTAATAAAGCATAAGAAGCGATATTAAAAGGAACTCCCAAAAAAATATCGGCACTGCGTTGATAAAGTTGACACGATAATTCTCCATTACAGACATAAAATTGAAATAATATGTGGCAAGGTGGCAAATTCATTTCACTTATTTGACCTACATTCCAGGCACTTACAATTAAGCGTCGGGAATCGGGATTTGTTTTTATTTGTTCAATTACTTCCGATATTTGGTCGATGTTTCCACCTGTGTAATTTGGCCAACTTCGCCATTGATAGCCATATATGGGTCCTAAATTCCCATTGCTATCTGCCCATTCGTCCCAAATACTTACTTTGTTTTCTTTTAAATAAGCTATGTTTGTACTCCCTTTTAAAAACCATAAGAGTTCGTGAATAATTGACCGAAGATGTACTTTTTTTGTAGTCAAAAGAGGAAATCCTTGAGTTAAATCGTAGCGCATTTGATAACCAAAAACGCTATAAGTACCTGTTCCTGTGCGGTCAGGCTTAAAATTTCCATTTTCGATTACATGCGATAAGAGATTAAGGTATGTTTGCATAATTCAATTTTATTCAAAACTATAAAACTTTTTCGATTATTTTAAAATTAGATTCAAAAGTACACTTTTTATTTATCAAAAAAAAGCGTGAAATTGTTTTCAAAATACAAATTTTCTTAAAATAATAATTTGATATTTTGTGAAATAGAAAAATTTAATCACAAATGTCCGATAAATTTTCAATATTTTTTGCCCTTTAATTCTCCGCTAGCTAGCGAAGAAATATTGAAAATTTGATTCTAACTATTTGATTTTCAACACCACCACTTAAGGTTGGTGCAAAAGTGTTGAAAATAAAATAGGAATCTAAATCAATAAAAACCAAACCATCAATAATATTCATGCTGTTATAATGCTGAATATCTGAATATTGCATAATTATAATTAGTTTTTATCGGACAACAGTAAAATTTAATCTTATTTCTTGTATTTATTTTTATAACTAATACTGAATGATTATCTTTGTTGCTTAATCAAAAATAATGGACAACAGAAATAAAATAGTCGGTAAAAAAGTTTTGGTTACTGGCGGTGCTGGTTTTATTGGTTCAAATTTATGCGAAAACTTATTGGCTTTTAACAATCAAGTTATTTGTTTGGACAATTTTTCTACTGGTAAAAAAGAGAACATTCAGCCATTTTTTGCCAATTCAAACTTTTGTTTAATAGAAGGAGATATTAGGAATCTAACCGATTGCAAAAATGCTGTAAACGGGGTTGACGTGGTGCTACATGAAGCTGCTTTAGGTTCTGTTCCTCGTTCTATCAACGATCCTATTACCTCAAACGACGTAAATGTTTCAGGATTTTTAAATATGTTGGTGGCTGCTCGCGATGCCAAAATTAAACGATTTGTTTATGCTTGCAGTTCTTCAACTTATGGCGATTTGGAAGAATTGCCAAAAATTGAAGAAAAAATCGGAAAACCCCTATCACCGTATGCTGTTACAAAATATGTAAACGAATTATATGCCGATGTTTTTGCAAAATTATATGGCATGGAATTAATTGGTTTGCGATATTTTAATGTGTATGGTAATCGTCAAGATCCTTTTAGTACTTATTCGGCGGTAATTCCAAAATTTGTTTCACAACTTCTTAAAAAAGAACCTATTACAATTAATGGCGACGGCAGTTTTTCGCGAGACTTTACCCATGTCGAAAATGTTATTTTGGCAAGTCATTTAGCAGCAACAACAAGCAAACCCGATGCTGTTAATCAAATTTATAATGTTGCTTGTAGCGAACAAACATCCCTAAAAGTGCTGGCAGAGTTACTAATCGAAAATCTTTCGGAATTTAATACCGAAATTGCAAACGCTTCTATAATATATGGTGCCGAACGAAAAGGCGACGTTCCTCACTCCCTTGCATCTATCGAAAAAATTAAAAAATACTTAGATTACAAACCTGTATTGTTTTTTAAAGAAGGTTTAAAAGAAGCTTGCAAATGGTATTGGGAAAACTTGAGTTAATGTAAATTATTGAAATCAAAAATATTATGTCAAAAAAAAGAGCTTTAATTACTGGCATTACAGGACAAGACGGTTCGTTTTTAGCCGAATTTTTATTAGATAAAGGATATGAAGTTCATGGTATAATGCGTCGTGCTTCAACGTTTAACACTGGTCGAATCGAGCATTTATATTTTGAAGAATGGATTGAAGACATGAAAAAAAGTCGCAGTATTAATTTACACTATGGCGACATGACCGATTCCTCATCCTTAATACGGATTATTCAAACAGTTTTACCCAACGAAATTTACAACCTTGCCGCTCAATCGCATGTAAAAGTTTCGTTTGAAGTTCCTGAATATACCGCCGAATCGGATGCAGTTGGCACACTGCGAATTTTAGAAGCTGTTAGGATATTGGGCTTAGAAAAGAAAACAAAAATTTATCAAGCTTCCACTTCCGAATTATTTGGAAAGGTTCAGGAAGTTCCTCAAAAAGAAACTACTCCATTTTACCCTCGCTCGCCTTACGGAGTTGCAAAATTATATGCCTTTTGGATTACTAAAAACTATCGTGAATCATACGGAATGTATGCTGTAAACGGAATTTTGTTTAACCACGAAAGCGAACGTCGTGGCGAAACTTTTGTTACTCGAAAAATAACTTTAGCGGTTGCACGAATTGCTCACGGTTTGCAAAAAAAATTATATCTAGGTAATATCGATGCTCTTCGCGATTGGGGTTATGCCAAAGATTTTGTGGAATGTATGTGGATGATTTTACAGCATGAAACACCCGAAGATTTTGTTATTGCAACTGGGCAAATGAGAACCGTTCGAGAATTTTGCACCTTGAGTTTTAAACGAGCTGGTATAGACATTATTTGGGAAGGAACTGGAATAAACGAAAAGGGAGTTAACTTAAAAACAGGAGAAGTAATAGTTGAAGTTGACCCAAAATATTTTCGTCCTGCTGAAGTTGAACAACTTTGCGGCGACCCAACTAAAGCCCAAAAATTACTAGGCTGGAATCCTCATAAAACAAGTTTTGAAGAATTAGTAAATATCATGGTTGATTTTGATTTAGATTATGTTATTCGTGAACACAATATCAAAATGCGACCATAATAAGACAAATTAAATAACATGAAAAAAGATAGTAAAATATACGTAGCTGGTCACACTGGCTTAGTTGGAAGTGCAATTATGCGTACTTTGCAAAACAACGGATTTACAAACATTATTACAGCCGATATACATCAACTCGACCTTCGTAGACAAGCTGATGTGGAAAAGTTTTTTGCCTCAAACAAACCTGAATTTGTTTTTTTAGCAGCTGCAAAAGTTGGTGGAATTCATGCCAACAATACTTATCCTGCAGAATTTTTGTACGACAATTTAATGATTGAAGCAAATATTATTCATTCTGCTTATTTAAACAATGTTGAAAAACTTCTTTTTTTAGGAAGTTCTTGTATTTATCCAAAGTTTGCGGATCAACCTATTAAAGAAGAATATTTACTTACAAACTCTTTGGAACCAACCAACGAAGCTTATGCAATTGCTAAAATCACAGGAATTGAATTATGTAAGTATTATCGCCGTCAATACGCTTGCAATTTTATTTCGGCAATGCCCACAAATTTATATGGAATAAATGATAATTTCGATTTACAAAGCTCACATGTTTTGCCAGCTTTAATTCGCAAATTTCATGAAGCAAAAATAAACAATGCACCCGAAGTTGTAATGTGGGGAACAGGAAAACCAATGCGAGAGTTTTTATTTGTAGAAGACCTTGCTAATGCCTTGTTGCATTTAATGTTGAATTACAACGAAGAGTCGCATGTAAATGTAGGAACAGGCGAAGATATTTCTATTGCTGAATTATCCAATTTGGTTAAAAAAATTGTTGGGTATCAAGGTGATATTGTCAATGATTTATCAAAACCCGACGGAACTCCTCGAAAACTATTGGATGTTAGTTTGTTGAAAAACTCGGGATGGACATACAAAACCTCTTTAGAAGAAGGGATTGCTATTGTTTATAACTGGTATCTGCAAAAATTAGCAAAAGAAGTTCCTCAAAATTAATGAGGAACTTTATTTGAATAAAAGAAACAATCAATTATGGAAATAAATTGTAAACATCTTTTCTGTGTGCAATTCTGGCAAATTCAACAATACTGTTTTCTATAAAAACTCCAATTCGATAATTTCCTACTTTAATACGAAAAGCATGTTTATATCCAGACAATTTCTTTAAATTTTTAATTTCAGTAAACGTATCTGCATTTTTCAAAAAATTTTTCGACCGCCAAAGGCGGTATTATATTATTACTCGTTGGCTTTTACGCTTCGGTCGTCCCTCCCTCGCTTTTAAGCCAACTCATTTTTTTGGCTTAAAGGAAGGATTTTTCCACTGTTTATACCGTTACGGTTTCTGTAATAGTCCAATTCAATAAACATCTTTTGCACTATAACAGAAACTCTATCGGCATAAACCATACTAAATTTCAAATTATCAGCTGGACTAATTTGAAATAAGTATTGGTATTACTTGGGGGACACAAGGCGGAAGCCAATGCTGTCGCCGCTACCGTCGGGATAGTTGCGGTTGCGGCGCGCACTCCGGCAAAACTGCGCACCGTCGGACCAGCTACCGCCGCGACGCATGCGGTTCGACCCCGATGCAGCACCTTTAGGATTAGTTTGTGCTCCGCTTGAATAATCACCATCCCAGTCGCTGCACCACTCCCACAAATTGCCATGCATATCAAACAAACCATAAGCATTGGCGGTAAAACTGCCAACAGGCAAGGTTTTTTGACGGTACTCACCTTCTGCGTTATCGTTATATGGATAATTGCCATCATAATTTGCCTGCGAAGTAGTTAGGTTGTTACCTGTGCTAAATGGCGTAGTTGTTCCTGCACGGCACGCATATTCCCATTCGGCTTCTGTCGGCAAGCGACATCCCATCCACTCGGCAAAAGCTGTGGCATCGTCCCAGCTTACATTTATTACAGGGCGTTTGCCTCGTCCCCACCCTGCATCGTCGGGTTTTTCTCTGCCTGTGGCATCGCAAAAGGCATCGTATTGCTCGAAGGTTACTTCGTATTTACTCATTTTAAAAGCACTTAATGTTACCTGATGCTGGGTTTCATCTGAACTCCTGTCAACTTCGCTTGTTGGGCTGCCCATGGTAAAGGTGCCGGCTGGGATGCTTGCCCATGCGCTGGGGGGTTTGGTTTGGGCAGTCGCAAATAACACCAAACTTACAAACACTAAACTTAAAATGTTCTTTTTCATAAATCGTTATTTTTAAAACTTGCCTACTCTTTAAAGGAGTTTCGGCTATCTCCTTTGTTTATCTTTTCCTTTTTAGTTCGTTGTCGATATTGTTTTTATTATGGTGGGTAACGAGTTTCTAACAAAGGAAAAACCGTTCTTATACAGCCAAATTCAGAAGGCTTTGTACGGTTTATGCTTGTTCTTATTTTTTTACAAATATAGTTATTTTTTAAATATTCAAATTGTTTTGCAGTTTATTATTATAAACTCATCTAAGTCGCCATCCATAAGGGCGTTTACATTAGAGGTTTCTCAACTTTAAGGAGAAACAATATTTGAATAAAAGAAACAATCAATTAACCCAAGTTGCAGCTAATCTGAATAAAACTGTTGCTTTTCAATGTATTAATAATCGTAGAGTTCAGATTTGTTTACTACAAATTTTCCGTTGTACGAAGTCTGAGATAATCTCCGTTGTACGAAGTCTGAGACTTCGTACAACGTGACAATTATCCGTTTTTTCCAAACTTCATTAAATACGATTTTATAAAATCATCTAAGTCGCCATCCATAACGGCGTTTACATTAAAAGTTTCGGTACCAGTGCGTACATCTTTCACCATTTTGTATGGATGCATTACGTAACTGCGAATTTGTGCTCCAAAATCAATTTTAGTTTTTGAACTTTCAAGCTGGTTTAGTTTTTCTTTTTTCTTGCGTATTTCAATATCGTACAAGCGTGATTTAAGAATCAACATTGCCTTTTCCTTGTTTTGGAGTTGCGAACGAGTTTCTTGACATTCAACTACAATACCACTTGATTTGTGATGAAGTCGAACCGCCGTTTCTACTTTGTTTACATTTTGTCCACCAGGTCCACTCGAACGAAAAGTATCCCAACTAATATCTGCGGGATTTATAAAAATATCAATATTTTCATCCACTATTGGATACACAAAAACTGATGCGAACGAAGTGTGTCGTTTGTTTGCCGCATCGAAAGGCGACAGGCGAACCAAGCGATGAACACCAACTTCGCTTTTGAGGTAGCCAAAAGCAAAATCGCCCTCCATTTCAATCGTTGCCGATTTTATTCCTGCCCCGTCTCCATCTTGACGATTGATAAGTTTAGTGGCGAAATTATTTCGTTCGCCCCATCGCAAATACATACGCATTAGCATTTCTGCCCAATCCTGACTTTCGGTGCCACCAGCTCCGGGTGTGATATTTAACAATGCCGAAAAACGATCTTCTTCGTTCCCCATCATGTTTCTAAATTCAACATCTTCGAGCAGTTTTACAGTTTGTTTATACTGCTTTTCCAGGTCTTCAAAAGTAGCTTCTCCTTGTTCAAAAAACTCAAATATTACAATTAAATCATCGTAACTCGATTCGATTTTAAAATACGAATCTGTCCATGATTTAATTACACTAATTTCTTTTAAAAGTTTTTCGGCTGCTTGAGGTTTTTCCCAAAATTCAGGGTCGTGAGATTTTGTCTCTTTTTCTTCTATTTCGTGTAGCTTATGTTCAAGGTCAAAGAAACCTCCTCAGGTCGTCTATCCTTGATTTTATATTTCTTACATCCTCACTATAAATCATTTTCTTTTTTAATTATAGCATTTAAAATTTGAGTTGAAATTTCCGACTCAAAACCTTTTTGAATTAAATATTGCAATACTTTATTAAATTCCTGACGATTATTAAGCATACTTACAGTAACTTTTCGCTGTGCTTCGTGCTCAATAATAGCTAAATATGTTTCTTCCGATATTTCGGATAGGGCTTTTTTAATTAAAAAATCTGAAATCTTTTTTTGCCGTAAAGCATATTTAATTTTATTTTTACCCCAGCCATTTTGAGTAAGTTTTCCTCGAGAATAATTTATGGCAAAACGTTCTTCATTTATAAAACCATCTTCAATTAAACTCGAAATTATCCATTCGGAAGTTTTTTCATCTACATTCCATTCCCGAAGTTTCATTCGCATATCAAAATGACAGCGTTCGGAATAAGCACAATGTTTTTTGGCTTTTTCGAGTGCAATTAGTGGCGTATAAGACTTGTTATCAGAGAAGTTCATATTGGGATATTCAATCTAAATTTTTATTTCGTCATCATTTTGATTAAAAAATCGATATTCTAAAAATTGATACGAAGAAATAGATTTTATTTTAATCCATGAGCGATATTTTCTGAACCATTTCCATTGAAATGAAAACAATCCTTTGGTTAAATATGCATATAAAATAGGATTTACTCCTAAGATTAATTTCTTTTCGTTTTGATCTCGAAGTAGATACGAAATATTATTGTCAATTTCATCAATAATTAAACTATTGGGTTTTATTTCGCCAGTTCCATCACAACAAGGACACTTTTCGAGAACTTCAATAGACATTTCGGGGCGAACACGTTGACGAGTAATTTGAACTAATCCAAATTTACTTGGTGGCAAAATAGTATGCTTTGCACGATCGTACATCATTAAATCCTTCATCGTTTGATAAAGAGCTCGGCGATTTTGACCTAAGTGCAAATCAATAAAATCGATGACAATAATTCCGCCCATGTCCCTAAGTCTGAGCTGTCGAGCTATTTCCTTTGCAGCTTCGATATTTACTTCTAACGCATTGGTTTCCTGAGTATTTGACGAATTATTTCGATGTCCGCTATTAACATCAATAACATGTAGAGCTTCGGTGTGCTCAATAATTAAATAAATTCCACTTTTGATAGTAACAACTTTCCCAAATGAATTTTTTATTTGTTTATCGACACCAAAGTTTTCAAAAATGGGCAATTTTCCTTTATATTGCTTAACAATTTCTACTTTATCGGGTGCAATATCGCTTAAAAAAGCTCTAATTTCGTTTGCTAAAGTATCGTCGTTTACATGAATTGCATTAAATGATTCGTTTAATAAATCGCGAAGAATTACCGATGTTCTATCTATTTCGCTCACTACTTTTAAAGGAGGCACAGCAGTATGGAGACGATTAATGGCACTTTCCCATTTAGTTACAAGTTGTTTTAAATCGTTATCGAGCTCGGCAACTTTTTTGTTTTCGGCAACGGTTCGAATAATAACTCCGTAATTTTGAGGCTTAATACTTTGGATAAGTCGTTTTAAACGAGTACGTTCTTCGGAACTTTTTATTTTTTGAGATATGGAAACTTTATCGGCAAAGGGAACCAAAACAAGATATCGACCAGCAAATGAAATTTCGGCTGAAACCCTGGGTCCTTTTGTTGAAATTGGTTCTTTGGCAACCTGAACTAAAATAGATTGATTGGTAGTTAATACGTCCGAAATTTTTCCATTTTTTTGAATCTCTTCTTCGTAATTTATAGATTCGTTAATTATTTGATTTGGACTTTCGTTGATACAACGTTTAACAAACTTATTGATAGTGTGTATATTAGCTCCTAAATCTAAATAATGTAAAAATGCATCTTTTTCATATCCAACATCCACAAATGCTGCGTTTAATCCAGGCATTATTTTTTTAACTCTACCTAAATAAACATCACCTACCATATGGTTGGGATTTGATTTATCTTGGTGAAGTTCAACAAGGTTTTTATCTTCAAGCAGAGCAATTTCAACATCCGAACTATCGGAGTTAATTACAAGCTCTCTGTTTATTGTGTCATTCATCGTGTAGATACTCGTTTAGCAAAATTTAGCGTAAAGATACTAATTTGTTTTAATTACAGGGATTATATAAAACAAATATACATAGTGACTTTTGCCACTATGTATAGAATTTAAAAGAAACTTTTATGATTTATTTCTTTTTATGTCTGTTCTTTCTTAAACGTTTTTTACGTTTATGCGTTGACATTTTATGTCTTTTTCTTTTTTTACCGCTTGGCATAATGCTTAATTTTAGATGTTTTAACTACTTGGTTTTTGTTTTGATGCCATTAATGAAAGTTTTGGCAGGTTTAAATGCAGGGATATTATGCGCGGGTATAATAATGGTTGTGTTTTTTGAAATATTACGTCCGGTTTTTTCCGCTCTTCTTTTAACTGTAAAACTACCGAATCCTCTTAGGAAAACAGGCTCATTACGCGATAAAGAATTTTTTACAGAGGTCATAAAAGCCTCAATAGTTGTTTGTACTGCAACTTTTTCTATACCGGTTTTGTTCGAAATCTCGGCAACTAATTCTGCTTTTGTCATAATTTATAAGTTTTATATTATTGTTTGTGTTACTTCATAACTTTAAGGGTTGCAAAGATATAACGTTTTTTGAAACAAAAAATAAAAACTTGAAAATAATCAATTATTTTTTAAACTTCCTTAATTATCTTTTTAAAAAGCTAGGCTATTAGCAAAATTCAGTACTATAAAAAATATACTAAAATGCAATAATAGACTTATTAGGTCGTTAATAATTGTATTTTTGTGGTACAAATTTTATTTTCAAACTATATAAAGAAATATCTTAATAATGATTTTTAAAAATTTTAGAGTTTTCGTTATCCTTTCTATATTTTTTTCTTTTGGTATTTCTGCGTTCTCTCAAAGTGGCACTGGCTCAACTTATAGGTTTTTATTATTACCTCAATCGGCTCGTCAACTTGCAATGGGTAGTGTTTTTTATAATCGTTACGACGACGACATTCAGTTAGCTTTGCATAATCCATCCATTATCTCGAAACAAATGCACAATCAGTTAATGTTGTCTTTTATCGATTTTCCTTCCGATGTTACCTCTTTTTCTGTTGCTTATGCTCATGATTTTAAAAAAGTTGGTTCGTTTACAGCATCTTTAAACTATTTGGATTACGGAAAATTTACCGAAACCGATGCAACAGGAAATACACTCGGTAATTTTAATGCCCACGATATGTTTGGACAAATTGGCTGGGGACGAAAACTTGACTCAAGTTTATTTATGGGAGCAAATCTTAAATGGATTAGTTCTTCGTATGCCGATTATAAATCTATTGGAATAGCTGCGGATGTTGCTTTTACTTATTACAATAAAACCAATCGTTTGGCTTTAACTATAATTGCTCAAAATGTTGGAACTCAAATTACAAGCTACACTGACATCAAAGAATCACTTCCGTTTGGAATTCATGCAGCTATCTCACAAAAATTAAAATACGCACCCTTTACCTATTCTTTTGTTTGGCAACATCTCGAAAATTGGGATTTATCATTTAACGACCCAAACGACCCAAGCATTCAAAGAGATGCAATAACTGGCAGTATAATCGAAAAATCAAAAACAGTTAAACTTACCGATAAAACTTTACGACATTTAGTTTTTGGAATTGAATTTCAACCTATTAAAGCTTTTGCACTAAGGTTAGGTTATAATTATCAAAAGCGTCAAGAAATTAGCGTTCCATCAAAACCAGGACTAAGTGGATTTTCGTGGGGGTTAGGTTTAAAAATTTCTAAATTTCAATTTAGTTATTCTAGGGCAATTTATCATCCTGCTGGTTCTCCAAATTATATTACCATCGCAACAAATTTATCCGATTTTTTGAAAAACTAATACCAATTTCAAAAATAAAATAGTCCAAGTTTCTTTCCATTTGGTCTGATTGATGTTTTTTCTTCTTAATTTTTTAAATCTTTTTTCCTTTCGGGAAAAATATTGAAAACTTAACTCTAATTGATTAATTTTCAACACTCTTTTTTTAGTGGCAGGTAAACATACTGAAAATCAAACACATACCCAGCCCCTTAAAAAAAATAAAAGCATCTGGGGAAGATGCTTTTATTTATGGGAATAAACAACATAAAACTAGACTGTATAAAATGTGGTAAAAATCAGGAGCGTATAACCACAAAATTGTCAGTTTTCTTTGATTAAGACATACATGTAAAATAAAAGGTTGTCTCTCTTAATTATTTTTTCTTTTTTTAACAAAATGAACAACTAATTCATTATAGAGAGTTTACACGGCTTATATTCTCCTTTTTTGGAATTATTAAGAATATTGTATTGCCAAGTTTGTAATATCGTATTATTATAACTATAATTTTGCAAAAAAATGGAGCAGTCATGGAGTATAATTTTGACGATATAAGACCTTATTACGATGAAGAAGTTAATGAGGCGATGAAACGCATATTAAAAAATGATAATTTCAATTATTTTTTAAACAAGTATATTTTAAATAGCGACAAAAAAGAAGAAGAAATTAATGAAATAAAAAACATTAATTCCATTCACAAATTTCAGTCATTGGTTTCACATAAATTTTTACGCAAAATTATTTCTCTTACCATAACTAAATTTGAAACTGCTGGATTACAAAACATTAATAAAGAAGATGCATATTTATTTATATCTAATCATCGCGACATTGTTTTAGATTCGGCATTATTACAAATTGTATTATTCGAAAATGGTTTTAAGACAACTCAAAACGCTATTGGGAACAATCTTGTTATTACCGATTTACTGATGGATATTGCCAAAATCAATAAAATGTTTTTGGTTAAACGCGATGGCAATGCTCGCGAATTAATTGAGAACTCCCATGTTTTATCGGCTTTTATCGATGACAGCATTAAAAGCAATCAATCGGTTTGGATAGCTCAACGCAATGGGCGAACAAAGGACGGAATAGATGAAACTCAAAATGGCTTGATAAAAATGCTATCCTTATCTGGCGAAGGTTCAATGGTGGAAAAAATTCATCGTTTAAATATAGTTCCAGTTTCTGTTTCGTACGAATTTGAAACTTGCGATTTTTTAAAAGCAAGAGAGCTTACTTTATCGCAAGATGTAAAATATGAAAAACAAGCTGGAGAAGATTTACTAAGCATTGAAACTGGTATTGTTCAAAATAAAGGGCAGGTTACTTTAGTTATTGGAAAACCCTTAAACGAGTCGTTCGACGATTGGGGTAAACTAGAAGGCACAGATAATGATATTATTAAAGAAATTTCGTTATGCATTGATAAAGCTATAGCATCAAATTACAAACTGTATCCAAACAATTACATTGCTACTGATATTTTAAATAATTCATCTCAATACAATGATTTCTATAGTTTAGAACAAAAAAACTATTTTGAAAATTATTTTAATAGCAATGTCGAAAAAGCAGATGTGAACAAAGCTGTTTTTAAGGATTACTTTTTAAAGATTTATGCAAATTCTGTTTTTCAGACTAAAAATTTGATTTCTACCGAAAACTAAAATCCTATCGATATTCCGCCATTAACTGCAATTCCACGATTTCGAGATAAATAATATGGATTGTATAATGCCGCATTCCCTTTGTTAAAATAGACCATTGCCTCCCCTTGGATATATATTTTGGATAAAATTTCATAGTATAAAGTTCCTGATACCCGAGTGGCTTCCCACACAATAGTTTCCATAAATGGTATTCCCCAAGGGTCAATTCGTCCGTAGATGTAAGGAGTTCCTTTTTTAATGTTTGTATAATTTAAACCGATATTTAATCGCGAAAAAGGTTTGTAATTTAACGATAAAAATAGTTCTTGAGCATTGTCTTTTAGATAATGACCCATGCAAAATTGGTTGGTTTGAAAAGTAGTTGTTGGTATAAAATGTTGATAAACCAATGGATTTGAGCGAGTGTACTCGGCAGTAAAAAACAGGTTTGAATTAAAAAGATTAGACCCTTGTATTCCGGCTTTTACGCTAATAAAGTTGGATTGACGTGCTGGGTCGAGCATTCTGCGAACAGAAAATTCATCTACAAAAGCAGTGGCATAAAGATGCAGATATTTAATATTTCGAGAGCTAATAGAAGCAAACATTTGCGCATTTTGTCCAGCTTGATTATCGGTGCCATTATACGTATCATCTACCGATTTATAAAACATGAACGGAATAAGATATTGTATTTGAATACCTTGATCGCTGTAAACTAACGAATTTCCAACGCTCAAATTTAAAAATTTCCAAGGTTTAAACGTAAACATATTGGCAACTAAGTACTTATCCCTCATAACTTTTCGAACGCCGGAACCTGAATACAAATAAGTTCGTGCACTATCCAAAATATCGGATGCCAGACGAGCATGTATATAATTGAATTCAAACCATTTAGCTGGTTTCATGTCAAATTTAATCATTGCCACTGAAGGTGTTCTGCCCGATAAAATATTTGCACCATGATACCCCTCGCCCCAAACCAGTTGGTCTTTAATTAATCCTAACGAACCCCATTTCCACGACCACGTAATTCCACCTCTAATTTCGCTATAATCTAAATAATCTTCGCCCTTTAATATGGCTCCTTGTTCTTGAGTTAAGTATGTAGTTTTAATAATATTTCTATTAAAACTGTGATCGCTAAGTGATACATAAAAACCAAAATTGTCTCCTACATATCCATTAAATGAGACTCCTCCCCAACGGTGATAACTCAAGGTATCGGAATCGGTATAAAAAGTAGTTCCATAAACTGGTTTTATGCTAGCTCGAAAAAGCTCATCATGATAAAAAAATCCGAATGGCATAAAGGATAATTCCGTTTTTGGATTCTTTTTTAAAAGGTTTAATTTGTAAGATTCAGAAGCAGTATTTAGTTCTAAATTATATTCCACAAGATATTGCTCAAGTTCCTTTTGCTGACGTTCGTTTAACTTCTCTTTTTTGCTCTCCGCATCATTTAAATGGTTTGCAATGAAATTTCGGGAATAAGGTTTAATTAATGAATTTAATTCTATCACTTTTTGACTTGCCAACTCGTCTAAAAATTGATAAATGCCTTTATTGCTAACATGTTCAGGTATTACTTGGCTGTTTGCAATGTTGCAAAATAGAATTAAAATAATTGTAATGGACAATCGATAAACAATTTTAAATTTCATCTTCATTAATTATTTTGTTTATAATTTTTGACAAAAATACACTTTTTTAATGCCTAATAGTAGCTTGTTGTCAAAATTGACTTTTTAGAATTGAAATGAGTATAGTTCGATAAAAAATCATAAGATTATTCAATATATTTCAGAATGACAATGGATTAGATAATTTCCGAGTTTTCTCAATCTTAATATACAACCACTTGTCATTCTGTACGTAACGCAGTGGAGTAAAAAATCTCATTATCCATATTTGAGTTTTATTGGACAATAATGACTGATAAAAATTATCTTTGCCCGATTAAAAAATAAATTTTGCTATGGTGGTAAATTACTTCAATCAATTTTTGCCTCATTCCTGCATTTCGACTCCGCTCAATGTCCAAGAAGAATTGATTTTCGGCAATTTATACCCTTGAGGCGATGTAGTGAGCGGAGTTGAACTAGTAGGGGCAATAAATTGGGGGAAATCCATGTTTTCAAAACAAACAAAAACAAACCCTAATTCCGTCATTTCACCTATTAATTTGTTATTGAATATTTTACAATAGATGTCAAAATTTATATCGGACAACAGTGATAAAAAATTATCTTTGACGCCATGAAAAGGATACTTAATTTGAATTTTGAGAATATAAACGAGCAAAATGCGTATCGAATTCACCTGTGGTATTCTATAATTGATGGAATAATATTGGGGGTGTTGGCTTTAAACGAATTTGTGTTTTTGAAAAGCTTAAAAGGCACTAGTTTTCAGGTTGGTTTTTTGTTTCAATTCAGTGTTCTTGTTTTAGTGGTATCGGTAGTGCTTAATGAATTTGTAAATCGCACAAAAAACAAAATAAAACTCCTAAAAATAATTGCACTAATAACTCGTTTACCACTTATTTTTATTGCATTTTTTCCGGCAGATAATGCCGAAATGTATAACAACACAATGTTTCATTGGATATTTTTATCCATTTTTTTAATTTATTATAGTGCAAATCCTGTTATTTATCCAATTATAAATTTGATATTGCGAAATGCATACAAAAACGAAAATTTTGGTCGCTACTACAGCCATGCCAGTATGGTAAATAAAATTGTAATGATGGTAATTACTTTTTTATACGGTATTTTATTGGATAAATATTTGAGCACATATCTTTTTGTTTTCCCAATCATCTCAATTTTAGGTATTTGGGCACTATTTACTCTTTCAAAAATTCCTTTTCCACAAATTAACGAAGTGATGGAAAAAACAAGCATCAAAAAATCTATTTTATCCTCTCTTCGCCGAATGAGTAGCACATTAAAGGGCAACAAATCATTTAAAGATTTTGAATTGGGTTTTATGTTTTATGGATTTGCCTTTATGGGAACTGTGGGAGTTATAGCTATTTACTTTGACAAAGCCCTAAATTTGAATTATTCAAGCATTGCATTTTACAAAAACGCATACAATTTGATAGCTATCATTGTATTGCCATTTTTTGGAAAATTAATAGGCAAGGTTGATCCCCGTAAGTTTGCCATTTACACCTATATTGGACTTGCGGGTTATGTTTTATTTATTGGGCTAACCGAACTAATTCCCTATCATGTTGAAATTTGGGGAATTACCATTTATGCAACTTTACTAATTGCAATTGTTTCAAATGGATTATTTGCCGCTACTATGGCTTTATTGTGGTATATCGGGTCGGCTTATTTTTGTAAACCACACGAGGCAGCAGACTATCAATCGATACATTTGACATTAACTGGCTTGAGGTCGTTTTTTGCTCCAATTATTGGCATTGTTTTGTACGAATGGTTTGGGTTTTTTATCACTTTTATGATTGGATTTTTATTGCTTCTAGTAGCAATTTCAATTATGCTTTGGTCGATAAAAAAGAGAGTAGTTGATAAAATTTAATTTTGTTAAATTATAAACACGCATAAGCAAACATGATACAGCCATTCTTTGTTTTTTTGTTAAATCTTTTTTAAACTGCCAAAACCACTACATACATATAAATAATTATGTATTTGATTTTCAGCAAAAAGCATGTTTTTAAAATTCTCAATTTGTTAAACTTCTTGTTTATGCTATATTAAATTGTAATTTTGTATTTTAATTTTTGAAAAACCAAGACATTAGTGTTATTTTTATATTAATATTTAATATATAAATTATTGTGTATAATTGTCAATACAAAGCAATTCTTCAAATAAACGATTTTGTAATTTCTTGAAAAAAATGAGAATACAGAAAAAGAAAAAATATACCTGCCCAAATTTTAAGAATGTTTATTTTAAGGTTGTTTTATTAAATATACTGACAAGCATTTTTTTATTAAGTGGCGGCAAGGTTTTTGGACAAGCTGCGGATTATGCATTTTCAACAAGCAGCGGAACATTTACGGCTATAACTGGAACTGTTAGCACAGCTACTGGTGATGACGGCACGCAAACAGGAATTTCAATTGGTTTTACTTTTAATTATTGTGGAACTATCTACACTACATTTAATATCTCTACAAATGGTCATATTTATTTTGGGAGTAGTACATCTTATCTTAATGATTTAGCAAGTACAACACATAAGCCTATAATAGCTCCTCTTTGGGATGATTTGTTTGATGATGCAAATAGCGATGTTCAGTATTTAACATCAGGAAGTAGTCCCAATAGGATATTAACTGTACAATGGCGAAATATTAGATGGAATACATATTCAGGTGCACTGCAGAATTTTCAATTGAAATTATATGAAACTTCAAATATAATTAAATTCATTTATGGATCAATGTCTTCGCCTACTTCCGTATGTGCTTCAATTGGTATAAATGATCAAACGGGAGGTTCTGGTAGGTTTTTAAGTGTAACACCTGCAGTTACTCCAACGGTATCTGGTACTTTAGCAAATAATTCGATTTCTGCATCTACAAATTTAACCACCAATTTAACATATACTTTTACACCAACATCTTGTTATTCTCCAAATTCTGTTACAGCTTCTTCAATAGCCGCTACCACAGCAACCATTTCATGGACAACACCTTCTCCTACTCCTAGCAGTGGATATGGTTATGAAGTAAGAACCGGCGGTGTTGCGGGAAGCGGAGCATCAGGACTAACTACAAGTGGCACAACGGCTGCTGGCATAGTAACAAAAGATATTATTGGACTATCACCTTCTACGACTTATTATGTATATGTGCGTTCAAATTGTGGTAATGGTGATTTAAGCTCATGGGCAGCAGGGACATCTTTTACTACACCTTGTGGCATAGCATCATTGCCCTATACGCAGAATTTCAATGCAAGCACATCTTTACCTCTATGCTGGACGTCAGACATGTCCATATCGTCCACACATGGTGCTTCTTCTAGTAATGGCCTTTATGAAAACCTATGGAGCTCAGCAACAACTTGTTATGGAAGAACTACTCAACTAGGCCCAATAACCAGCTATTCTCGATTGACTTTTGATTATAGAATTGTCAACTATACAAGTTATCCAACAACAGGAACCACACTTGGAGCATCAGACAAAGTAGAAATTCAGTATTCTACAGATGATGTTTCATATACCACAATATACACAATAAATTACACAACGCACTCAAATTCAGCAGCATTTACAAATAAACAAATTGATTTATCTTCTTTAAGTGGAAGTAATATTTATATAAAGTTCAAGAGTACTTGGGGTGCAGGAGATTATTACCTAGACATTGATAATGTAATTGTCGAAAACACTAGTACCCCTGGAACCTCCACTCTCTCCGCTGGAGCGGGTAGCGAACCTGCAACTATTTCCTCACTAACAAACACACAAGGAGCTTCTTCGTTAAATTTCGACTTTAAATATACCGATGATGGAATTACACCAGCAACAAATACAACCGCTACTCAAATTTCAAAGATTGTAATTAATCAAGGTACAGGAAATGATATTACTTCTTGGTCGGATGCAATACTTGGAGCAGAATTAAGTGATGGTTCTAATAACATGACGGGGACAGTAAATGCTACAAATATTACTTTTTCTTCCATTTCCAATGGCATTGGGAATTTGGGATATATTGCAGATGATGCCGAAAAAACGTACACCTTAAAAATATGGCTTAAAAACCCATTAGGAGGAACTTTGCCTGCAGATATCGATGGCAAAAACTTTGTTTTCAATGTAAATAATTCAAGTTTTACTTTTGCTGTTGGTGGCTTGGCAGCATGTCAAGCTGTTTCATCGGCAAGTACCGATAATGCAGTTGACGTTGTGGCTACAAAACTTATTTTTCAGACAAATAAACCACCTTCATCAGCAACATGTAATACAAATTTTAATGTTTCGGTTGATGCTGTTGATGCAAATGGAAATAGAGATATTAATATTACTGCCCCTGTAGCATTAAGCTTAAATTCAGGAACGGGAACCCTTTCTTCCGCTTCTGGTTTAACAAAATCCTTATCAAGTGGAACGTATGCATGGACAGATATAAAATATACACCGGGAGAAACGATTAAAATTCAAGCTACAGCCGGCTCTCTTACACAAGCAACCTCTGGCAATATTACCGTTAGTTGTGGTGCACCAGGCTCAGCTCCAATATTTTATAATACAGGAAGCACCTCTCAGTTGGCTTTTAACAACTCATACATTAATGATAATACACCCAACTTTAGATTATCTGGAACTCATACTACAAACTTTAACCGATTCCGCATAGAAGTAAACACCAATTCGACCTTTACAGGAACTTCTTATAACCAGACGTTTTCTGGAAATTATGTTTCCGGCACTCAGTATGATTTAGAATGTACCGCATTGAATAATAGTTGGTCTCCTGTAAATAATTCCACTTATTATGTAAGGGCAGATATCTCTTCTGATGGTGGATCAACATGGAGTAGCAAATCCTCGGCATTATATTCGTTTACGTATAAAACTTCCGGTGAACCTGAATGGTATCAAATTTCTGCAATTCAATTGGCAACCACAACAAAGACAGAAGATATCATACCTAATATTCCATTAAATCGGTCGTTTGAAACTGGATCTTTAGATAATTGGACGGAAACCAATACCGCTCCTACAAATT
Source organism: Bacteroidales bacterium (assembly GCA_038210985.1). Lineage (GTDB taxonomy): Bacteria > Bacteroidota > Bacteroidia > Bacteroidales > WCHB1-69 > JAQUGA01. The sequence goes on along the minus strand of JBBQWB010000001.1, from coordinate 15,352 downwards.
GCTCTGGATCAAGCAGAAGTATAAGTAATGCAACAGATGTTAGTTATTCCTGTTTTATACAACATGGAGATGGCACAACAAGTGCAACCTGGATAACAGGGATGTACACACAAAGGTCACAAAGTGTAAGTTTTAATAATATTAGCCAAATAAAACTCGATTGCAAAACTCATTGTGATCAAACATCATCAGGTTGGGAAAAATCATACATTCAAATTGGTACAAATAAAACATATATAGATGTTGATGTTTCAGGGACTACAATAGACTCTTATTTGAATTTTACTTTAAACACTTCAAGTTATTCGGGAAATCAATCGTTGGCGATGGGTCTTGAATTCACACATTCAGAGGCAACGGGTGATTATATTGCCAGACACGCTTATTTTGATAATATTCGTTTTTATGGCATTACCACCGAAGTAGCTCAAACCGAAGGTGTTTTGTTTTCATCATTTTTAGATGGTACAACTTGGGGTAATGCATCTTGGACTACTTCAGGAGTATATGGTTCGGCTAATATTCAATTGGAATATTGGAACGGTTCGGCATGGGTATTAATCCCAGACGGAGCACTTTCGGGTAATTCAAGTGGATTTTCATCTTCGCCAAAAGATATCAGTGCACTAAACACTTCTACTTATAGCCGAATCCGTTTGAGAATCAATTATGCCTATTTTAACGGAAGACCAAGTTTGGCTTCTTGGAATATTTCTCCAACATTTGGAAACCAATTATCTGATATTATTTCATCAAGTGGTGAAACCGATAATATTCAATATGAGAATTATCAAACAGCCAGCTCATTAACAACTGGTAATGCAGTAAAAATTGGAACATTTACAATTCGCGATGGAGGCACAAGTTCGCCGGACGATGATGATAAAGCCACTACATTAACAGACATTGTATTTTCTGTTGAAAATCATGCTAATATAAGAGCAATGGCAATTTTCGATGGCTCATCTAACCTTAAGGAAGTTACATCAATTACAGCATCCACAGCATTTACAACAATTAGCGGATTGATTGCGCCAGATAACGGTACAAAATCATTTGATGTTTATGCAACATTTAAAAGCTCTGTTACAGATAATCAACAAATAAAATTAACTATAAATTCGGCAACTTCAAGCACTTCAGGTTCTGTTTTTGCAGCAACAGACGCCGGAGGTGCTATAACTTCAATAATAGGTAATAAAAATAGAATAATTGTTACTGCCACAAAACTAGTTTTTGAAACGAACTTACCTCCCGCAATTGTTCCTATTGATACCGAATTCCCAGTAAAAGTAAAAGGCGTGGATGCGAACGGAAACTTTGATGAAAACGCAACAAATACTGTCTCTTTATCAACCTATACTCCTGGCACAGGTATTTTATCTTCTGCAACAAACCTAACTCAATCTCTTTCAAGTGGAGTTTACCAATGGAACGACATCTCCTATAATACAGTTCAAGAATTCAAAATTAGAGCATCTTCATCAGGACTCACAGATGGGATTTCGATTCTAATAAATTGTATTAATATACCCGGAAATTTCAATATTACTGCTCCTTTAAATGCAACAACTTGCAACGGGAATATTACTATTTCATGGGTTTCTTCCACAAACGCAATTTCGTACGATTTATATTATACTACGGGTTTTGCATCCGACCCAATGACATGTGTATCGCCAATTGTGGGAGTTACTAGTCCATATACTTATAATGCATCGAATCCTCTTACTCTATATAAATTTCAAGTATTGGCAATTAATCCAGTTGGTCAAACATGGTCGACAAATATTGGCACCGATAGTACAAGAACAGGAAGCTCTTGGATTGGTGGAACAAACACAAACTGGAGCACAGTGTCCAACTGGTGTGGCAATGCTGTTCCAAACTTAACATCGGATGTAATAATTTTTCCAGGAACTCTTTTCCTACCCTCATTATCCGCAGAATCCAATGCCAAAAACCTTACCATTGAATCTGGAGTAACTCTTAATACGGGAACATTTACACTAAATGTTTATGGTAATTATACTAATAATGGCACATTATTGGGAGATGGAACAGTGAAATTTACTGGAACTTCTGCAACTCAAACAATCAACAACGGTTCAAATTCATTTTATAATTTATCCGTTGATAAACCAACTGGTTCGGCGGTGTTAAATACAAACGATATAACTGTTAGAAATGATTTAACCATAACCAATGGAACATTAGATGCAAACAATCTCGACATTACGTTGAGAAAAAACTGGACTGATAACGGTATTTTTGTTCCAGGAACTGGCTTGGTAACCTTTAATGGAACTGGAGCATCCACCATAAATAGAACAAGTAAAGAGCTTGTAATTTTTTCAGATGGATTTGAAAATGGCAATCAAGGTTGGACAATGCAAAGCATTGCAGCCAATACAGATTGGAGAATTCAATCAACTGGAGCCCCATACGCAGGGAGCTATAACATGTCAACCTATGACATTAGTGCATCCGTTGCAAATAATTATTGTAGAACTTGTGGTAATTTCAGTTTAGATTTTTATCGCGATATGGATTTAACCGATTACTCCTCCGCTACACTTTATTTTTATTGGAAATCTACAGATGATACTAGTCCATTTGGAAAGGTAATCATGGATGGATCTGTTTTGGGTATTTTAAGTAATTCAACCGCATGGAATGCAGCATCTTATTCTGTTAATTCATATTGTGGCAATGGTTTAAAGAATTTGGCATTTAGATTCTATATTGCATCATCAGCAAAACCATCAAGTTTTGTTAGTATTGATAATGTTGAAATTCGTGGTTTTTCAAATATAGAAGTTTTTAATAAAATAAAAATCGAAAAAACTGGCACTGGTTCGGTTAGCTTAAATTCATCCATAAAAACCATTGATAACTTAGAAATTACTACAGGAACTTTAAACACTTCTGGGAAATTTGTAAAATGTCAAAAAGATTTTATAAACAATGGTACATTTAATCATAATAACGGCGAAGTTCAATTTATAGGTAATCAAGCCCAAAACATAACAGGAACTTCAAATACAGTATTTTATAAATTTACAAAAAACAGCACTGGCAAATTAATAATTGGGGATAACTCTGTAGCTACAACTATTGAAGTTCAAAACAGTTTTAAATGGACAAATAATAGCGATAAAATTATAGTTGGAAATGGAGTTGCCAATACTTTTAAAATTAATGACAATTTATACATTCAACAAAATTGTATTTTAGAAACTCAAAACGGAGCAACCGTTTCTGTTTTAAAAAACTATACTGATTATGGAATTTATACTCCAAATGATGGTATTGTTAAATTTCATGGTGCCGAAAATAGTAATATTATTCGTGAACCAGCTTATGTCATTTATTCACAGGATTTTGAAACAGGTGCAGCAAGTGGTTGGACACTTGGTATCGATGTAGATGAATCAGGTTGGAGCGTTCAATCGGGTTATGGTCACAATAGCGATTACGATTTAGCAATGTACGATATTCATTGGGCTATGACTCATGATTACAATTGGAGCACATATCAAGGCAGGATAGTAACCATAGATGCGGTTAGTCCTGTAATTAATTTATCTGCATATTCAGTTGCTAGTATTAAGTTTTGGTACCGAATTATGGGAGATAACAATGATTATGGTCAGGTTTTGGTTAAAGTGAATGGTGTGGAAAATTTAATCATGGATAACATGAGAAATAAAGCACTTTGGACGGAGTCAAACACATTTGATATTAGTACAATTGCTGGTGGGCAAAGCAGTGTTCAATTAATTTTTAGGTTTAAAATGGATGGAACAAACGGAGGAGATGCACCTGGCTTGTGTATTGATGATATCGTAATAACAAGCACATCTATTTTAACGGAAACATTTAATACAATAATTGTGGATAAAACATCTTCAAAAATTGTTGCATTAAGATGTCCAGTTGACATAAATTCAGATGTTACCATTAATCAAGGTACTTTTGATTGTGGAGGATTTAGCTTCCCAGTTGGAGGCAATTGGTCAACAATCGGAACAAGTACATTTATGCATCGAAATAACACCATAACTTTTGATGGCAATAATCAATTTAAACCACAGAGCATAAATATTGGAACTTCAAGTTTTTATAAAGTTATTTTAAATAATCCATCAGGTACAGCAACTTTATCAACCAACAGGTTAAAAGTAGAAAGCAATTTAACACTTACTTCTGGAACCCTTGATGCGACCAATCAAAATATCGAAATTGGCGGACATTGGTTAAACAATGGGGCAATATTTAATCCTCAAATTCAGCAAGTGAAGTTTTATGGTTCAGCAAATCAAAACATAACATCGCTTAATGGAGTTGTAAATCCATTTTACACTATTGAAATGAATAAAGATGGCTCACTAATTTTACAAGATAGCTTGACTTTAGATAAAGATTTTAAACTTGTAAAAGGATTGTTAGATGTAAACACTAATAAAAACATTCGACTAAAAGGCGATTGGCTTATTGGCAATGGCACTACTTCTGGCACTTTTAACCCTGGCACGGCAATGGTTACTTTTAATGGATCATCGCCACAAATAATTAATAAACGCACAAATGGAACCGTAAACTTAAACGATTTCACTTTCTATGATTTAAAAATTGACGGAACCAATGTAACCTTATGGTTAAAATCATCGCATTATAAAATCAATACAAATAACCTATATATTGTAAAAGATAAAGTGTTAAATATTGAGGGACAACCATAGCAATAATGATTATGAAAAGATATAAATTAAATAAAGCTTATCGAACAATTGTTTTCCTTATAGGATTTCAACTGTTGGTTTTTAGCTCAATTGCTCAAGTAACTCAAAAATGGGTTCCAAGTGCAAACAATCAAAACAACATATCCACAACAGCAGTTCAAGCAAATGGAAACAATGATATTTCTGCTCAAACTACACCTCAAAATGAGGTTATTCCTGAAGCAAGTGTGACGTTTGAAGATTTTATGACAACGTTAAATCCTAGAACCGAAATTAAAAAATTAAGAGATCAATATAGCCGTCATTTCTTAAATCCCGATGGAACAAAAACAGCCTTAATTACAAGTGGAGGTTCATTAAATTATTTCAAAGACAATGAATGGAAAGCAATAGACACTAAAATTTCGGAAAACAAAGCCAATGATTCTAAAAAAAGGTATCAAAATACCGAAAATCGATTTCAAACATTTTATCCCGAAAAATCAAAAGATGGTGTTTCTATTAATTTCACAGAAGGAGAAATTGTAACATGGAATAATAAATCAATGGTTTTTGTCGATTCAAATGGAACAGCTTTAAAAACCATAAACTCAAAGGAAGTAAAAGGGTTTATAGTAAATGACGCAGTTTATTATCGTGAAATTTTCGAGGATATAGATGCTCGCTTTATTCAAGGATTTGATGGCAATAAAATGGATTATGTTATAAAATCTTCAAGTTTTAAAAACTCTATCCCTTCGCAATCCGAATTTGTAATATTTTATGAAGAATACAAAATTCCCGAAAAATGGACCGCAATTCCTATTATTGATAAAAATTTTAAAGGCAAAGAAATTATAAAAGAAATTTTGTTTCTAGTTGATAAAAATAATCCCATTTTACGCTTAAATATGCCTTATTATTATGAACAAAATAATGAGCTAAAAAAAGACATGGGCTTTATGGACGGTAGTTATGATTTTAGCATAACAAATAATTTAGTTAAAGTTGGAATAAAAATACCAGTTTCATGGCTTATAAGCGAAAACCGAAATTATCCAATAATAATTGACCCAACGCACGACTATTATCCTGATAACACCTATATGTGGACAGGAACAATAGAGCGAGATGATGATTCTCCAAATGATTGTTATCAAAGAAATGATGCTATTCAAATTGGCTGGCTCGATTATACTTGGCCTACATCAAACGGGCGGCTCAATGGATGGGCAAAATATAATATTACAAGCATTCCCGATGCTGCTCAAATTGTAAACACCAATATTAATTTGTACTGTTTTGAAGTATTTGGTGGCTTAACAGTCTATTTTAGTAGATATGGCAACAATGCAATCGACCCTTTGGGTAGAACAGCAACTCAAAAATATTCAGATGTTTTAAGCGGCGTAACATATACTTCAACATATTGCTCAAGTATTGTAAGTTATAATATTAATGCAGGCACCTCAATGAATTCAGATATTCAAGCTCGACTATCTGCAAACTGGTATGTATTAGGTATGTATGGTGCAAATAATGGAACAGGTGGTTCACTTTTTAATGATGGCTACTTTGTTAAATTTAGTGGTTATTCTGCGTCTGGAACTTCTCGCCCATATTTAACTATTAAATATTGCGATTATGCTCCAACCGCAATTGCAGGTTTAGATAAAACAATCTGTAATTCAAATTCAAGCACAATGACAGCAAGTGCTTTATTAGCAACCGAAACAGGATTATGGACAATTGTTAGTGGTTGTGTTGGTTGCGCATTTTCTAACAACACATCTCCTACCACTTCTGTAAACAATATTCCCACTGGCACAAGTGTTCTTAGATGGAAAGTTACCTTACCCGATGGAGGTTGCACTGCAACAGATGATGTAAGTATCATAAATAACACTCCAACAACTGCAAATGCAGGTTCCGACGCAACAACTTGTACTGGATTGATTCAACTTGGTGGAAACAATCCAACAATTGGAACGGGAGCTTGGACCGTAATAATTGGTTCGGGAACATTTTCACCCAACAACAACACATACAATGCAACGGTTTCAAATTTAAACAACGGAAACAATACATTTCGTTGGACAATTTCAAAAAACGGCTGTTCCACATCTGATGATGTTGTAATCACTCAAAACGCAGTTCCATCGGCAACTATTTCTTCTCCTGCAACTAATCCTTACGATTTATGTGCCGACAATTTCAATGGTCTAACTGGAAATAATCCTGCTCCTGCTTCTGGTCAGTGGTCGGTAGTTAGCGGTACAGGTTCGTTTTCGGTAAGCACTAATAATGTTACAGACATTAGTGGTTTATCACTTGGCAATAATGTAATTAGATGGACTGTAACTGCAAGTGGTTTGGGTTGTGTTAGTCAAGCAAATGTTACTTTACGAAATAACTTACCAACTATTGCTAATGCAGGACCAAACCAATTAATAAGTGGCTCTTCGGCAACTTTAACAGGGAATAACCCTGTGCAAGGTACTGGGCAGTGGTCGTTGGTTAGTGCAGTACCCGCAGATGGAAATGGGATTATTTGGTCGCCTTCTGGTCCACCTTCAGGTCAAAACGTGGTTACAGTATCAAGTTTAGAGCCTGATATTACGTACACTTTCCGTTGGGCAATAAGCAATAGCACTTGCCCTAACTCAGTTTCAAATACGACTGTTTATTGGGATCCAGGTGCTGTTGGATTAATTGTACAATCTAATATAACAAACGAAGGGCACTTAAATCAAACAAATGATACCAGTTATTTCTACATGACTGGCACTAATAAATTTATTTTTGGAACCGATGCCAACAATAGATATACAAACACAAAATTAAAAGTTCGCGGTTCAGTTACTTTTGATGGTGCAATTAATAATGGAAAATTTGCAAAAACTTGGATAAGTTCTTCCTGTGGTTTTACAATAAATAATTCTAAAACTTACAAAAACGATTATTTTTATAATGCTGGAACATCCAATTTATTGACAGCTTCCACTTGGGAGAATTCAGGAACATGGTATAATGCCCATATTGTGCTTGCTGATGCTTCTTCAACCGTAAAATTTAACGGAACTTCAAATCAATTAGTTACTTCAAACTGGGATAATGTAAATAATGCCTTTGGAAATGTGGTTATTTTAAACACCTCATCACCAAATGCCTCTACGGGTGTTATGTTGCAAACCCATGATATGGTATTAAAAAATACTTCTGCGCTTACTATGACCAATGGTTCACTTATTACAAATGGCAAAATGGTAATCGTTAGCAATCCAGCTTCCAGTGGAATAATTCTCGGAACAGGAAATACGACAGGTACACAAAGCTGGGTTTATGGAACTTCAAATACATCTGCTCTAAGAAAATACATGAATGACGATGCACTAACTTATCATTTTCCGGTGGGATTAGATACTCATGGAAATTTAGCAACTATTATAAACCATAGTTTGCCAAATGGAGCATTTTACTTAAATTCATGGTTTAAGGAAAATCCAGTGAATGTGAATGAAAATTTCCCCTCTACGATTACAGAACACAACACTGTTTATACCCATGTAGCTCCAGAAGGAGTTTGGGTTTTTGATAAAAATGGATTTATCGACGGAACTTATGATTTAAAACTTTACTACAATCAATTTGATACGATAGGATGGCGAGATGGTTTTATTAATGTATTGAGCAGAGAATTCGACAATGATAATGGCTCAAGCTGGATATTACCGCCAGTAACAAGTATTTTTGTCTCGGGGTCTGTTCCCGATGGTTTTGCATCGCGCAATGCATGTAACTCATTTTCGGAAAAAGGAATTGGGATATTAAAATATACTCCACCCGAGAATTTACCAGTCGAATTGATTTCTTTTAATCACCAATGTTTCGATGGAGTAATAAAACTTAATTGGGAAACAGCTACTGAAATCAATAATAGTCATTTTATAATAGAAAGAAGCTCAAACGCAACTACTTATATTCAAATAGCAAGAATAGAAGGAGCAGGAAATTCCAATATTTTAAAGAAGTATTTTTATATTGATCAAAGTTTTGACAAGTTTGCCTATTATCGTATAAAACAAGTTGATTTTGATGGAAAAATAACTTTCTATGGACCAGTAACGGCTTCGTGTAACTCAAATCAAGAGTTTTTGAAAGTATATCCAAATCCATTTAAAGAACAAATTACTATATCTGCTTCTTTTGCTGAACCTCTTGAAATTAGAATAAGCGATGGTTTAGGTAAAATTGTTTACCATGAATCTGTCAACTTTGATTCTTATAAAACAATTGATTTAAGCAGTTTAAGTCGTGGAGTTTATACACTTACATTGGTATTTACCAACAAAGATCCTAAGCAATTTAAAATTGTAAAGAATTAAACTATCTTTTTTCTATCATTTCCGAAACTTCATTCATGTTGATTTCGAGCATGCACTTGAAATGTTTTTTGGGACATTTTTCATAACCAAGTTTACTGCAAGGACGACATTTTAATTTTCCAACCTCGATAATTGAAAATAAATCAGGTGATTGAGGCATATACGGATACATTCCGAAAGCAGGAACCGTATTTCCCCAAATAGATATTATCCGAATATTAAGCGCCGAAGCAATATGCATTAATCCAGTATCGCCAGTGATAATTATCCCGCATTTTTTTAATGCTAAACCCGATTCCATAATAGATAACAAGCCACAAGTATTTATTACCCGATGTTCAAAACCCTTTTTAATTTGTTCCCCTTTCTCAAAATCTTCTTTCCCTCCTAAAAGTAAAAAGTGCTGAGTTAACTTAGCGAAAAGTTCATGTAGTTTTTCAATTGGAATTTGCTTTGTGTTGTGCTTACTCCCAACGGCAATTGCAATAGGGCTTTCCTCAAGAATAAATGCATCTAAATCAGATGGAATTGCTGTGTTTTCGGGAATAAAAAAATCACATCCTTTTAAATCGTTTCGAACTCCCATTTTTTCAACCGATTGAAAATATCTGTCAACCACGTGGATATTAGGCAATAAGTTGATTTTAAAATTAACCAAAAGCCATTTTTCAATATTCAATTTTGGGAAAGTAGTGTATGGCACTTTTAATTTGTGCTTTATTTTATTCGAACGCAAGCTATTATGTAAGTCGATGACTAAATCAAAATGTTCGCATTTTAAATTCTCAATAAAACTTTTTTCATCTTTTTCTAAAACATGAACTTTATCAATATTTGAATTATTTAAAACAATTTCGGAAAATGCTTTTTTTACTGCAAAATGTATTTCAGCTTGAGGAAATTGAAACTTTACACAGCGAACCACTGGTGATGTTAAAACGATATCGCCAATAGAACTAAACCTAATAAACAGAATTTTATTCAAACTTTTTTTTACAAAGATAGATTTATTTGTTTTACATTATTATATTCTTTTTGGGGACATCGTTTTACAAAGCTAGCTGTTTTTTTATATTGAAAAAATTATCGTTTACCACAGCGATTTGTCATTCCGAGACTTCATGCAAAAATTTGGAAATAAAGGGTTAATGACAGCGTGATAATACCATAGGAATCAGGCTGTTAACCCACTACGTGGAAGTTTTTTACATAAAACAAGAAGTTTTTATTGAAATTAATGCCCTACGGGCAATAATTTGATAGTCCGTTAGAACTTTGACATTAGGTGACTTCTAAAAATTGCTTTCTCATCGTTGCTTTTCAATTTTGAAACCACAGAATACTAGAGTATTCTGTGGTTTCAAAATCTTAATCGCCTCAAAAAATCTAATTTTTAGAAGCCCCCATTAATAAAAAAAACACTATCAATTGAAAAATTTGTCCATCGGACATTAACATCGAATCAAATTCACAATCAGTTATAAATGAGAATGATGCTGAATTCTGTCATTGGTATACGTAGTGAGGAATCTATTATCGTTATAGATGCCAACGCTTCACTACGTTTTGCTCTGCATGACAACCATAATTACACAGTTCGCCGCGGCGAACTGTGTAATAAATTCTTTGCTATTTTTTAAAAAACCATATACGTTTTCGACAAGGCGGAAGACATTTAAGGTCAATAAGGCTTCATATTAGATTTCAACACCTAATGATTGAAAAAATCAATTACTTTTGCCTCATGATTTTTATAGATACACATTCCCATCTCTATCTTGAAGCTTTTGATGCCGACCGCTCCGAAGCAATACAACGCGCAATAGATAAAGAAGTTAAATATATAATTCTGCCAAATATCGATTCTTTAAGCATCAATTCGTTAATGGATGTTTGTAATTTATTTCCCGAAAACTGCTTCCCAATGATGGCATTACATCCAACAGATGTGAAAGAAAATTACAATCAGGAAATTAATTTTATTCAAAACTTTATGGAGTCAAATTTGAATTTAATTAAAGGAATTGGCGAAACAGGAATTGATTTATATTGGGATAAAACTTTTTTAGCTCAACAAAAAGAATCCTTATCCATTCATATCAATTGGTCGTTAAAATACGATTTACCATTGATTATTCACAGTCGCGAATCTCATGCAGAGATTTTCGAAATATTAAACATTTACAAAAACATCGGATTAAAGGGAATATTTCATTGTTTTTCGGGCAGTTACGAGCAAGCTAAACAGATTTTAGATTTTGGATTTTTATTAGGAATTGGTGGACCTATTACCTATAAAAATTCAAAATTGGCAGAAGTTATAAAACAAATTGGAGTTAATAATTTAGTTTTAGAAACGGATTCTCCATATTTACCGCCAGTGCCACATCGTGGTAAACGAAACGAAAGCTCATATATTCCGTTAATTGCATCTAAAATATCCGAGATTTTACAAATTACCATAGAAGAAGTGGCACAAATTACTACCACAAATTCTATTAAATTATTTAAATTAAAACCGATTAATTAATGGAAAGAAAAATTCTAGTTATATACACTGGTGGAACCATCGGAATGATAAAAGATGAAAGAAATGGAGCTTTAAAGCCATTTAACTTTGACGATGTGTATGTACATATTCCAATGCTTAAATTATTTAATTACAATATTGATTTTTACACCTTTCCAAATCTTATCGACTCGTCAAATGTTAGCGTAGAATTTTGGATTAAATTAGCAACTTGCATCGAAAAAAATTATGAAGATTATGATGGATTTGTTGTTTTGCATGGCTCAGACACTATGTCCTACACTGCATCGGCATTAAGTTTTATGTTGAATAACTTAAACAAACCAGTTGTTTTAACGGGTTCTCAACTTCCACTTGGAGTTATTCGTAGCGATGGACGAGACAATATTATAAATGCTATTGAAGTTTCGGCTGCTTACGATGATGAAACTCCAATAATTCCCGAAGTTTGTATTTGCTTCGAAAATAAAATTTATCGAGGAAATCGTACATTTAAAAACAATGCCGAAAACTTTCAGGCATTTATGTCGCCCAATTATCCTCCATTAGCCGAAGTAGGAGTAAACATAAAATATAATTACGAAGCCATATTGAAACCTAATTTTAAAAAGTTATCTGTAAATAAAAAGTTAAATGATAATATTGCTGTATTAAAATTATTTCCAGGAATACGACCCGAAGTAATCCGTTCGATTGTGGACACCGAAGGACTAAAAGCTCTAATTTTAGAAACCTTTGGTTCGGGAAATGCTCCAACTTCACAACTTTTCATAAACGAATTAGTACGTGCAATTAATAAACAGATTTTGATTGTAAACGTAACTCAATGTAAGGGTGGCAGTGTTCAAATGGGAAAATATGAAACTGGAAAACAACTCGAAGACATCGGTATTTTAGGTGGTTATGACATAACTACCGAATCGGCTGTTACAAAATTAATGTATTTATTTGGAACCGAAAAAGGAGTTTCCGAAACTCGAGTTTTATTTCAAAAATCAATAAGAGGAGAAATGAGTGTTGAAAATTAATTCAAAAAAATAAAATAAATTTGAGAATAAATATTTTTTTGTACATTAGCAGGCTGAAATGAGATTCGAATGGACTAATTTCGCAGGGAGAGATGGCCGAGTGGTCGAAGGCGCACGCCTGGAAAGTGTGTAAATGCCGAAAGCGTTTCATGGGTTCGAATCCCATTCTCTCCGCAAATAAAATTGAATTGAAATATAATAAAATAGAAATAAATTAGTTAAATTAAACGAATAATCAATAATTAAAAACATGAAAAAATTAATTGCTTTAATTGCGATTGCAGGAATCCTAACATTCGGCTTAACGAATGTAACTATGGCACAAGGTGCTAAAACCAAAGACGTTGCAAAAACAGAAAAAAAGACTGAGGCTACAACAACCGACACTGCTGCTGTTCAAGTACCAGACTCTGCTGCTACAGTCGCTGTGGATGCTGAAAAACCAGTTGAACAAAAAGAAAGATCGTTTCATCAAGTATTAAAAGACAAATTTATTGAAGGTGGTGCTGGATGGATGGCTCCAATTTTAATTTGTTTAATTCTTGGTTTATCTTTAGTTGTAGAACGTATCATTTATCTGAACTTAGCTACTACTAACTCTAAAAAATTATTATTAAACATCGAAGAAGCAATGAAAAAAGGTGGTGCTGCTGAAGCTAAAGAACTTTGTCGCAACACACGTGGTCCATTAGCTAGTGTCTTTTTCCAAGGGCTAGACAGAATTGACCAAGACATTGATATCGTTGAAAAATCAGTGGTTTCTTATGGTGGTGTTCAAATGGGTCGCTTAGAAACTAATTTAATTTGGGTAGGATTATTTATCGCTCTTGCTCCAATGCTTGGTTTCTTAGGAACAGTTATCGGAATGGTTCAGGCATTTGATGCTATTGAAGTAGCTGGTGATATTTCTCCAACCGTTGTTGCGGGTGGTATGAAAGTAGCTCTTTTAACAACTGTTTTTGGACTTATCGTTGCAATTATTTTACAAGTTTTTTATAATTACCTTATTTCAAAAATTGAAGGTTTAGTTAATACAATGGAAGATGCAACTATTTCTTTTATGGACATTATTATAAAAAATAAAAAATAGTTTTTCCATGTTTTGAAAAACAAATATTTATCGATTAAAAACAAAAAAACATGAAAACTAAAATTATAAATATAATTATTTCGATATTGGCAGTTTTGTCATCCGCATCTATTGTGGTATTTGCAATGAAGTATAATGCTTCAGAACCTGACAAATCAGTCTTTTACCAATCTTTTAGTTTATATGTAACATACGGTTTGATGATTGCAGCTGCAATCATTTTATTGGGATTTGTTATATATCAATTAATCAAAAACTTTAAACAAGCAAAAGCAGGAATGATTGGAGTAGCTATAGTGGTAGGTTTATTTATTATAGCTTATCTTCTTTCTTTTCCTCAAAATTCATTAATTGAACAAAAATTTGCCGTAACAGATCACATGTCTAAATTAATCGGTGCAGGCTTGCTTTCAACTTATATTATGATAACTTGTGCTATTTTAGCCATTGCATGGACAACTGTTGCAAGTAGATTCAAAAATTAAAAAAATAAAGCTATGGGAAAAAAAACCCCTGAAATAAACTCAGGATCTATGGCAGACATTTCGTTTCTTCTGCTAACATTCTTTTTGCTTACTTCTTCCATAAATACCGATCAAGGTATTTCAAGAGTTTTGCCACCTCCTGTTCCAAAAGATCAAAAAGCTCCAGATATTAATAAACGAAATGTTATGGAGGTTCTTGTTAATCAGTACGACCAACTTTTAATTAATGGTGAACCTGGTATTGTGGATGATTTAAAAGAAAAAGCTATTAATTTTATAGAAAACCCATCGGAGGATATAACTCTTTCCGATTATAAAATTGAAACCATTGATTATTTGGGCGAAGTTCGAATAAGTAAAGGTGTTATATCTTTACAAAACGATAGAGGAACTTCCTACAAAATGTATATCAGCGTTCAAAATGAGCTTACAAAAGCTTACAATGAATTGCGAGATAAATTGTCGATGCAAAAATTTGGAAAGAAATATGTTGATATTACAAACGAAGATCAACGAAAATCTCTTTTAAAAGCTATACCAACAAGTATTTCCGAAGCTGAACCTAAAAACATAGGAGGATAAAACATGGGAAGATTCACTAAATCAGGCAGTAAAGAAGTGCCCGCTATTAACACGGGTTCTATGGGTGATATTATTTTTATGTTTCTTTTCTTCTTTATGGTAATTACCAAAATGAGAGAAGATACATTATTTGTAAGAGTAGCACCTCCACAAGCAACCGAATATCAAAAACTGGAAAAAAAGAGTTTAGTTAGCAGTATTTATATTGGAGTTCCTATGAAATCTCAAATATATGGTACCGCTCCACGAATTCAACTTAATGACCAATTTGCCGAACCTGCCAATATACCTGAATTTGTAACAAAAGAAAAATTGGCTCGACCCGACTATGAGCGTAGCCAAATAACAAATTCATTAAAAGTTGATGGAGAAGTAAAAATGGGTATTGTTACCGATGTTAAACAAGAGCTTAGAAAAGCCGACTCGCGTAAAATTAGTTATGCAACGCGTAAAAAAACTCAGTAATTGATAATTCTTTGCAAATAAAAAATGCCGTTTTAAAACGGCATTTTTTATTTGCAAAGAATT